>JAFAKZ010000270.1 GCA_019234745.1 Burkholderiales bacterium | reverse complement strand
GCGTTGATGGCCACGGACTTACCTGAGCCCGTGGTACCGGCGACCAGCATGTGCGGTGCACGTGCCAAGTCGGTGACGACGGGCTTGCCCGAGATATCCTTGCCCATCGCCATGGTCAGCAGCGAGCCCGAGTCGTGGTAGACCTGCGAGCCGATGATCTCCGACAGGCGCACGATCTGGCGTTTCGGGTTGGGCAGTTCCAGGCCCATGTAGGTCTTGCCGGGAATCGTCTCGACCACGCGGATGCTGACCAGGCTCAAGGCGCGGGCTAGGTCCTTCATCAGGTTGACGACCTGACTGCCCTTCACGCCGACGGCAGGTTCCACCTCGTAGCGCGTGATGACGGGGCCAGGATAGGCGGCGACCACTTTCACTTCCACACCGAACTCGGCCAGCTTGCGTTCGATCAGGCGCGAGGTGTATTCCAGCGTCTCGTGGCTGACGACTTCCTGCATGGCAGGCGGCGCTGCCAGCAGCGTGATACTGGGCAGCTCGGCACGGCCGCTGCTGATGAGGGCGGCCGTCTTCTTTGCCACCGTCTTTTGCTTTGGGGCGGAAGCTGCTCGGGCGGCAGATGGTTCGCCAACGTCCGCGACGGGTGCAATCTCTTCCGGCTCCTCCCAGGGCGGCAAGTCTTCCTCAGCGAACAGAGAAGGCTGGGCTTCCGCCTGGCGCTGCTTCTCCTGCGCCTTCTGTTCCTGCTCGATCTCGCGCAGTACGGCGCGCGCCGGCGGTATGCCCAGTGTGGGTTCTTCGATGCGCAATGCCGGCGCATCTTCGATCTTCTGCTTTTCGACCGTCACACGCGCTTCGCGGGCGATGGCTGCTTCCTCGCCGATCTTGCGGTCGCGCCGTTCCTGGTAGATGTTGAAGACGCGCATGGCACCGTCTTCGATCCAGCCACCCAGGCGTTCCATCAAGTCCAGCCAGGAAACGCCGGCAAACAAGGAGACACCAATGGCAAAGCAGGTAAGCAGCAAGAGCGTGGCGCCCATGAAACCCACGACTTGGAATAGCCAGCCGCCCAGTGCCAAGCCCAGGATGCCGCCCGGTGCGTCGGGCAGTTCGATATGCCAGGTACTCAGGCGTAGCGCTTCCAGGCTACAACTGGACAGTAGCACGAGGAAATAGCCGAACATGGCAACCAGCACGAGACGCCGGTTGGATTCGACCTGTTCCAGGCGACGATAGCCCCACAGGATGGCAGCAATGCAGAAGACGACCCACCACCACGCGGAGAAGCCGAATATGGAGAGCAGTACGTCGGCCAGCCAGGCGCCGAAGGTGCCGCCGTGGTTGCGTACGCTGGCCTGCGTGGCCGCGTGGGACCAACCGGGGTCGGTACGGTGGTAGCTGGCGAGTATGATGACCAGGTAGACGCCAGCGACAACGGCCGCAAACCACCAGGATTCGCGCAGGATAGCGGCGACTTGTGGCGGCAACGGCGTAGATTCGCGTACAGAGCGGTTGGGTGCGTTACGGGGACGTCGAGAAAACAGCATGGGCCCGGTCTACGAAGGAGTCGGGATGATTATACCGTGCCGTGTTCGCTTGCTGTGATGACATGGGGATAGTGTTGCAGCCTAGGGCCTGTTCACAGTGTTTTCCCGGATCGCGTTCAAGCGGAAACAAGCCTAGCCGCGCTTTGCCGCCATCTGCCAGACGGCCAAGACGATCACCGCGACGCCTGTGAGCGTCGTTGAAGCAAAGACAAGGTGAAGGTGCGTGAAGCCCAGGGGATAGGCGCAAACGGCCAGCCAGAGTCCAATCACGATATTGCCGATGTCTTCGCCCCGGTCCACCAGCCGCCACGCTGTCATCAAGCAGAAGCCGATCAGGACGGCACCAACCGCGTAGGCATTGGCTGCAGCGTAGCGTACCGTAGCGAAGTCCAGCACCTTGGGCGAGAGCATCAGCCATATGCCGGCACAACCGACAAGCCATTCGCGCCAGCGCATGGGTAGATAGTTTGGTGCGCTATCGCTCATTGGGAGTCTCCCACGCGATCAATGCAGGCAGTCAGCGATAGATGGCGACAGTACGACTACCTGCTGCGTCCACTGCGGCGCGGTACATGCCTTCGCAATTGAAGGGCATAGCTACGTTGCCGCGCCAGTCGACGGCGATCAGGCCGCCGCTGCCGCCAAGCTCAAGCAGCTGCCCATGCACGACCTCGTCGGCCGCATCCGACAGCGGCTGGCCCGTATAGCGCACGCGGCTGGCCAGCTCGTGCGCCGCGGCGCAGCGAATAAACATTTCGCCATGGCCCGTGCCGGAGACGGCGACAAGTTCGTCAGCCCAGGTGCCGGCACCGATCACTGGCGTGTCGCCAATACGGCCCGCCATCTTGGCCGTGCGGCCCCCGGTCGAGGTAGCGGCAGCCAGCCGGCCGTGGCTATCCAGCGCGACGGCGCCTACCGTGCCATGCTTGGTTTGTTCCGATGCAGTGTCTGGGCTGCCACCCTCGCGCATGCGCTGCAGCTCGCCCTGTAACGCATCCCAGCGCTTCTGTGTGTAGAAGTAGCTAGGTTCGACCAATTCCAAGTTCATCTTTTCCGCGAACGCATCAGCTGCCGCAAAGCCCAGGGTGACGTGAGGCGTGTGCTCCATCACCGCACGTGCAAGCTTCACCGGGTTGCGCGCACGGCGTACACCCGTAACAGTACCGGCCGCACGCGTTGTGCCGTCCATCACAGCTGCCTCCAACTCGATGAAACCCTCATCGTTGAACACGGCGCCGCGCCCCGCGTTGAACAGGGGATTGTTTTCCAGCGCGACGACGGCGGCTTCTACGGCATCGAGCGCGGAGCGGCCTGCTGCCAGTAATGTCAGGCCGAAATCCAGCGCTTCGTTGAGCCCCGCGCGAAGGGCGGCTTCCTGGTCGGGCGTGATTTCAGCGCGGCGGATGGCGCCTGCACCGCCATGGATTGCAAGGGCGTAGAGCATGTCGAATCTACGATAAATTGATTGCTTGCTTGAAATTTACCCCAAATTGGGGAGGATTGCCGCGACTGCTGGTCGGCATATATTTGAGCCGCCAAGGAGCTTATTGCTTGGCGTGCAAACGCAGCCGGCGTTTTGTTGGTGGCGCCTACTCAAGGAAACGTTTTTGCCAGCCCTGATAGAGACGGTAAGCGTGTTCCTTCATATCCTCGGGCGACTCGAAGTTGCGCGGGTCGATGGGCTCGAACACGTGATAGTCGGCCTGGCGATTGCGGCTGGTGGCAATTTGCCACATCTTCACCAGTAGGTGCTGATCGCCCCACTCGAAATCTTCCTGCGCCCGGTAGTACAGAAAGACGGGCAGGATGGGCACACCGCTTTCGTGACTAGCCGCGAAAGCCCCGTTGAAAAAGCGCCCGGCCAGCCGGCGGCCCTTGCAACCGCCTTCCGGGTAGAGCGCAATGCAGTGACCCGAGCGTGCGGCATCAGTCAGGGCCTGCGAGGCGGCCTTGCGGCTCTCGGACGACTCGCGCCGGACGAATAGGGTACCGGATGCAACGGCAATACGGCCCACGAACCACCAATCCGCAACTTCTGCCTTAGCGAGCGAGCGCACGGGGAAAAGTGCTGGGATGCCGATATCCTCGAAGCAGGACGGATGATTGGCGATCAGCACGTAATGCTGGGGTAGGGCGCCACGGTAGTGCTGGTGCAAGCGCAGATCAACGTCCATCGCACGTACAAAGATGCGGCACCAGCGATGGAACAGCGGCGGATAAACGTATGCGGACAGCGCTCGTGGCAACCAGGCCAGCGCCAGCATTAATAGCGAGAACAGCAGGAAGTCCAGCAGGGCCATCGCGCGGCGTAGCAGGTTGAGCAGCGCGACCATGCAGCGTTAGACGAGGAAGCCGCGCAGCTTGCTTTCTATGATGCGCGGATTTTCGCCGTGGGCGATGGCAACCAGGCCTTCGACGACCATTTCACGGCGATTGGCTTCCGTCGCGATCACATGCTTGAGCTTGTTGGAGATGGGCAGGAAGATCAGATTGGCCGAGCCGACGCCGTAGATGGTAGCCACGAAGGCCACGGCGATACCGGCACCGAGTTTGGACGGGTCCGTCAGGTTCTCCATCACATGGATCAGGCCCATCACGGCGCCGATAATGCCGATGGTTGGGGCATAACCGCCGGCGGATTCCCAGATCTTGGCAGAGGCGCGATGCTTCTCTTCATAGGCTGAAATCTCCAGCTCCATGGTATGGCGGATCGCTTCCGGCTCGGTGCCGTCCACCAGCATCTGCAGCGCGCGTTTGATGAACGGATCCTTTTCGCTCATCAAGGGTGTTTCCAGTGCAAGCAGACCGCCGCGGCGCGCTGTGTTGCTCCAGTTGACCATGGTTTTGACGAGCTGATCCAGATTCGCCGTGGGCGGCATGACGACCCAGCGCAGCATCCTTAGGCCGCCGACAAAATTCGAGAAGGTGCTTTGGAGCAGGACGGCACCAGTCGTGCCGCCGATGACGATGAGGAATGCCGTAACCTGCAGGAGGGAGCGAACGCTGCCGCCTTCGAGAACCTGGCCGCCGACAATGGCGAAAATTCCAATGATCAGGCCAATCAGACTGAGTCTGTCCATGAGTCGGGCATTATTTTAAGCATTAGTCCTCGCGTTTATAGCAGATTCCCCCGGCTTAGTGGTTGCATCCCCTACAAAGCGCCTTATTTTTCCGTCCAGTCACGCAATTTCACACGCAGGCGCGCAACAGCCTGGCTATGCAACTGGCACACACGAGACTCGGAAACGTTCATGACGGCCCCGATTTCCTTCAGGTTCAGGTTCTGCTCGTAGTACAGCGCCATGGCGAGCTTTTCGCGCTCAGGCAGCTGCTCGATGCCTTCAATCAACACCTTCCGGAAATTCCGTTCGTCCAGCTCGCGGTACGGGTCGGCCAGGTGATCGGCCGCCATCGAATCGAGCGGACTGCGCTCATCGTCGTCGCTTTCGTGATCATCGTAGTAGATCAGTTGGTGGCCACGACAGTCGGCCAGCAGGGACTGGTACTCGGGCAGGGGCAGGCTCATGGCGTCCGCCATTTCGCCTTCGCTAGGCTGGCGGCCCAGCTTGTGCTCGAGCTTGCTCAGCATATTCTCGATTTCACGCGTTGAACGGCGCAGGTGGCGTGGCAGCCAATCCGCCTCGCGCAGCTCGTCGATCATGGCGCCGCGGATACGTTGCGTCGCATAGGTCTCGAACTGCACGCCAGCGTTCGAATCGAAATTGCGCGCGGCATCCATCAAGCCGATCAGCCCAGCCTGGATCAGATCGTCCACCTCCACACTCGCAGGCAGCCGCGCCACCAGGTGGTAGGCCAGCTTCTTCACCAGCGGCGCAAATGCGTTTACGCGCTCCTCCACCGGATCGGTGGCATTTTGGCGATACAGGCCAAGGGCGCGTGGTGTGGGCATACGAGGGCGTTGTTGGTTGAGCGATGATGGTCGAACTGGCGTCGGCTCAAGCGGAGCGGCAATGTCGTCCGGCTCCAGCGCTTCGTCAACGGACTTCAAGAACAATACCTTCCTTGGAGCGTCATCGCGTTGATGAAGTGCCCCATGTAAAACTGACTATACGCTTTGGCACGGTGTTTTGCCTGCTGCCACAACGTGTAGATTAGCAATCGCTTGTATACCTGGCAATCGGACCTGCGGAAATCGCTACAGAGCGCGCCACCGGCCGTTCTATCTAATGATAAGCAAGTACCGTACCCGGGTTAGCGCATCGAGGCGAAGCGTCGATTCACTTCCAATGCCCGGTATAGCAGATTGGCCCGGTCGGCACTGTGCTGGCGGCGCGGCCAGGCCAGCATGGCCGATGCCAGTTGCGTGAAGGCGACTGCTGATTCAGCCTGCGGAAAGGCCGCCGCCACGGGTTGGCCCAGTCGGTCGGCACGGGTCAAGTTTTCATCTTCCGGCACGAAGCCCATCAGTTTCATCTTGATGTTCATATACCGCTTGGCAACATCCCTTACCCGTTGGAACAGCGCCATCGCCGTTTCCAGCGTGCGCACGCGGTTCGCCAGCACGCGGAAGTCACGGACGCCAAATTCGGCGTGCAGGCGCTTCATGGCGGCGTAGGCGTCCGTAATGGAATCGGCGGCGGGCGTGATGACGACGATGACCTCGTCGGCCGCCAACGCCAGCCCCGGTGCCTTGTCGTCCACCGGCGGGCGGGCATCGACCAGCACCCAGTCGATACGGGCGACCAGTGAATCGAATTCGTCTGCCAGCTGTTCAGCCCGGCCGGGCGGTAGCCGTCCACCCAAGGTGGCCGGCAAAGCCAGCGGCATCAGTTCGAAGCCAGGAGCGGCCAGCATCAGTTCGTCCAGCCGCACTTCACGTGCCGCCGCATGTTCGAAACTGTAACGCTGGCGCAGCTGCAATCGACTGACCGCGTTGCGGCGCGTTTCGTCTTCATCCATCAACAAGACCCGCCGGTCCTGGGCGGCAAGTGCTGCCGCCAGATTGACAGCGAGTGTCGTCACGCCGGTTGACGTTCCGCCGAGCATTGCCACCGTGCGGCCGCCCGACCCGCCTACCATGCGGCGCAGGCTGGCGGCTTGGTCCATGGCGACGGTGGTGACGACGTTGTCGAGGCGATCCATGGGCTAGCTTAAGCAGTCGTTTCCCGCCACGAAAAATCGAGCGTGGGTGTTTGCGCGCCCATGAAGATGGCGTACTCCTCGTGCTTCAGGCGGTAGGCCGGCGCTTCGGGTGGCGTCTTGAATATGCGGTCGACCAGGTAGAGCGCACTGGCGACGTGCATATCCTCCGGCACGCGCTGGCCGTTCGTGATGTAGTAGAGCGGCAACTTATAGCGAATGATCACGTCCAAGCCGCTGCCGAGGCTGAAGGCCTCGTCCGTCTTGGTAAAGATGCAGCCCGATAGGCCATTGCCGTGGTAACGCCGCACCACGTCGTCCAGCGTATTGCCTTGCGCATTGGCGGATAGCAGCAGAAGACGCTTCACGGGCGAAGTCTGGCCCGCCAGCAGGGCGATCTGCTCAACTACGCGCTGGTCGCGCTGGCTCATGCCCACCGTGTCGATCAACACCAGGTGGCGATTGCGCAGGTCGGCCAGCGTCTGCGCCAGGTCGCTTTCATCCGTCACGGCGTAGACGGGAATACCCAGGATCTTGCCGTAGATGCGCAGCTGATCCTGTGCGCCGATCCGGTAGCCGTCTGTGGTGATCAGCGCGACGCGCGACGCGCCATGCTTCATGGTGGCGCGCGCGGCGAGCTTGGCGACCGTGGTGGTCTTGCCTACACCCGTGGGGCCAACCAGCGCGTACACGCCGCCCGCTTCCACGATATCGGCGCCGGGGCCAACGGTGGGCATATTGTGCTGAAGCGCCGTGCGCGCCCACTTCATCCCGCGCTCCGTGCTATAGCCTTGCGGCATATGCTCGACGATCTGACGCGACAGGGCGGGGCTGAAGCCAACGGACAGCAGGCGGCGCAGCACTTCCAGGCGCTCCGGGTCCTGGCGCTTGAGTTCGTTCCAGGCAAGGCCAGCAAGCTGACCTTCCAGGAGGCCGCGCAGGAGTTTGATTTCCTGCGAGATGTCTTCCATCTCATGCGAGATGGTGTCGATCTTGCGGCCCTGCTCTCCGGTGTCGTGCGCTGGGGTCGTAGGTGCTGGCGTTGCGGCGACAGCCGGCGCCACAGCGGGTGCTGCCTCGCCACGCGCTGGCTCCCCAGTAACTTGAGGGGCGACCTTCATGGTCGGCTCAATACGTTGCGGCGTAGCGTGGCGCGGCGCATCCAACTCGGGCGGTTCGTAACGGTAGCGCGGCGTGAATGGTACGGGCTGCCCTGCTGAATCCTCGTCGTCCGCGATGATCTCGCGGCGCACGGTCGGAGCGACGGGCATAGCGGGCGTGGGCCGAGGTTCCGGCGCGCGCGACGCAGGCGACGGGCGAACGCTGTCGAGCGTCGGCTCCTCATCGTCATCCAGCTCGGGCGGCAGGGCATAGGTACGTTGCAGCGCACGGCCAGCATCGTGTACGGGCGGTTTGGGAGCAACAGGCTTGCGGGCCGGGGCCACGCCAGTGCTGACGGCGCTGACCTCCGTGTCGGCCACTGCCATGATCTCGATATTGCCGTCTGGCAACTGGCGGTTCGATAGGATCAGCGCGTCCGGCCCCAGCTCGTCGCGTACGAGCTTGAGGACTTCGCGCGTTGTCGCGCCGTGGAATTTCTTGACGACCATGGTCTGGTCCCTTCCTTGTACAGGCTCTTAGTGCACTACGGCACTTACGCGGCAGCGGGGCGGCCGCCCAACACTTCAACGATCCGTATGGTTTTGTTGTCTGGAATCTCGCCGTGGGCGAGCACGCGGAATTGCGGTATGGAACGGCGCAGGAAGCGGCTCAACAGCGGGCGCAGCTGCGGTGGCGTGATCAGCACGCTGCTCATGCCCTGGCTCTCCATCTTTTCCGTAATCTGGCTGGCTTGCTTCAGCAGCGACTCCGCCAAGCCGGGCTCCAGCCCGCCACCCTTACCCTGGCTGGCCTGTAGCAATACTTGCTCCAGGCTTGGATCGAGCGCGATCACTTGCAGCTCGCTCTCACCTGGGAACAGCTGGTGGACAATGGCACGGCCCAACGCCACGCGCACGGCCGAGGTCAGGTCGTCGATGTCTGATGTCTTCGTGATATGGTCGCCCAGCGTCTCGAGCACCGTACGCATATCGCGGATATGCATGCCCTCGTCCAGCAGGTTCTGCAGAACCTTCTGCAGCGTACCAATGGGCACGATCTTGGGTACCAGGTCCTCGACCAGCTTGGGGAATTCCTTGGCGATATGGTCGAGCAGCTGCTGAACCTCTTCGCGACCAAGCAATTCGGACGCATGGCTCTGCAGGAGGTTGGAGATATGGGTGGCGACGACCGTGCTGGCATCCACAACCGTGTAGCCCAGCGACTGTGCCTGGTCACGCAGGTGCCCGTCCACCCAGATGGCCGGCAGGCCGAAAGTGGGATCGGTGGTGGGCGTGCCGGGCAGGGGGCCCAGCACACGGCCGGGGTTGATGGCGAGGAACTGACCCATATAGGCCTCGCCTTCGCCCAGGTCCACGCCCTTGAGCTGGATGCGGTAGGCGTTGGGCTTGAGTTCCAGGTTGTCACGGATATGGATGGCGGGGACCAGGAAACCCAGGTCCTGCGCGATCTTCTTGCGGATGCCACGGATGCGGCGCAGCAGTTCGCCGTCCTGGTTGCGGTCCACCAGCGGAATCAGGCGGTAGCCCACTTCCAGGCCCACGGGGTCGACCGGCGCCACGTCGTGCCAGCCTACCTCCTGCATCTGCTTTTCGCGTTCCTGCTGGGCGGCCTGCATGGCGGCCACGTCCGGCGCCTTGGTCGTGGCGGCCTTCTTCTTCTCGATCTGCTCCATCCAGTAGGCCACGCCGGCCAGGGTAATGGCGATCAGCAGGAAGGCCACGTGGGGCATGTTCGGAATGAGGCCGAACAGGCCGATCACGGCGGACGTGATGTAGAGCGTGACTGGCTTGGCGAACAGCTGGCCGAGGATCTGCTCGGACAGGTCGTTCTCGTCGCCGACGCGTGATACCACGATACCGGCGGCAGTGGAAATGATCAGCGCTGGAATCTGCGCTACCAGGCCATCACCGATAGACAGCAAAGTGTAGGTCTTGCCGGCTTCCGTAAACGCCAAGCCATGCATGACCATCCCCACGACCATGCCGGCCAGGAGGTTGATGACCATGATCAGGATGCCAGCCACCGCATCGCCGCGCACGAATTTCGACGCACCGTCCATGGAGCCGAAGAAGTCTGCTTCCTGGGCGATCATGCGGCGGCGCTTGCGCGCGTCGTCTTCGCCAATCAGGCCGGCGTTGAGGTCGGCATCGATGGCCATCTGCTTGCCGGGCATCGCGTCCAAAGTGAAGCGCGCGCTCACTTCGGCGATACGACCGGCACCCTTCGTGATCACCACGAAGTTGATGATGGTCAGGATGACGAACACCACGATGCCGACGGCGAAGTTGCCGCCAATCAGGAAGTGGCCGAAAGCCTGGATGACCTTGCCGGCTGCTGCTTCGCCTTCGTTGCCGCTGCTAAGAATCACGCGTGCAGAGGCGACGTTCAACGCCAGGCGAAGCAGCGTGGTCATCAGCAGTACGACGGGGAAGGCGGAGAACTCCAGCGGCTGCTTGGTATTGATCGACACCATCAGCACGATGATGGCGACAGCAATATTGAAGGTGAAGAACAGGTCGAGCAGGAATGGCGGCAGCGGCAGAATGAAAAGCGTCAGCACCATCAGCACAAGGATGGGGCCGGCCAGCGACATCAGGTTGAAGCGAAATGGCATGGTGTCGGTGTCAGTTCGAGCAAGTGCCGGATTTTCTTGAACAAACGAGCAATCAGGCTCATCTCTCTTGATAAAGCAGTTTCAATATCTGCGCTTTCGCTTTGAATTATCGCACTTTTTTTGAAAAGTCACGCGCAATTTCCGCGCCAAGGGGAAATTGTCGGGAAAAGGATGCAGAAGCCGCCGACCGGAAAGGCTAAGCAGAGGGGGACTGCCCAAGATGCTAGGTGCTTATGCGTCCCCGCCTGGGTCGAGCTCGGCCGGCACGTCTAGGTCCTTGGTCAATGTCGGCTCGAAGCCACCGAACTTGCGCCAATGGTTGAGCTGGTAGATATAGGCCAGTACCTCGGCCACGGCCGTATACAGCGCGTTTGGGATGTCCTGGCCCAGCTCGGCGTGGTGGTATAGGGCACGCGCCAGCGGTGGCGTACGCAGGATGGGAATCCTGTGCTCGCGGCCCAGCTCGATGATGCGCTCGGCCAGCAGGTAGGACCCTTTGGCGACGACGGTCGGGGCGCGCATCTTCTTCTCGTCGTAGCGCAGCGCCACGGCGTAGTGCGTCGGGTTGGTGACCACCACATTGGCCTTGGGGATCTCGGCCATCATGCGCTGGCGCGCCGCCTGCATCTGCATCTGGCGGATCTTTGCCTTGATCTGCGGGTCACCTTCCGTTTCCTTGTGCTCCTGTCGCACTTCTTCCTTCGTCATGCGCAAGTTGCGACGGTAGTCCCACAATTGGTAGGGCACATCGATCAGCACGATAACCAGCATCGAACCGATAACCAATGTCATGGTAAACCGGATCAACTCCCAGGCCCCGGCAAAGCCCGACAAGGCGGGCAGGGCGATCAGGTTCACGATCTCGGCCTTTTCGTGCCAAACGGTAAGGACGGCGACGCCGCCGATCAGACTGGACTTGAGCAGTGCCTTGGTCGCCTCCACCACGCTGCGCAAGGAAACGATGCGCCCCAGTCCGCTTAGTGGATTGAGCTTGCCGAAATTCGGGACAAGGGGTTCGAAGGTGAACAGCCAGCCCGACAGCATCATGGCGGCGACTAGCGCG
>JAFAKZ010000587.1 GCA_019234745.1 Burkholderiales bacterium | reverse complement strand
GATGATAGGCGCCGCGATTGCGGAGGGCCTGAAAGACGCCAGCTACGCGGCCGACTGGGTGCGCGATGGACAGGCTGCGCTCGACGCCGTGAGCTGCCAGCAGTACGAGATGGTGCTGCTGGACCTGGGCCTGCCCCGCAAAGATGGTGTGGCGGTTTTGACCAGCCTGCGCCAGCGCGACACTACCCTACCGGTCATCATCATCACGGCGCGCGATGCCGTGGAGGAGCGCATTCGCGGCCTGGACCTGGGGGCCGACGACTACGTGCTCAAGCCCTTCGATCTGGCCGAGCTGCTGGCACGCATGCGGGCAGTGGCGCGGCGCCGTGGCGGGACGGGCGTGCCCATCCTGTCCAACGGCATCGTCTCGCTCGACCCGGCCACGCGCGAGGCTACCGTGGCGGAAGGTACTCCACAACGCCTGTCGGGCCGTGAGTTCGCCCTGCTGCAGGCCCTGCTGGTGCGGCCCGGCGCCATCCTGTCGCGCACGGAGCTGGAAGAGCGCATCTACGGCTGGGGCGAAGAGGTGGAGAGCAATGCCGTGGAGTTTCTGATCCATTCGCTGCGCCGCAAGCTGGGCAGCGAGGTGATACGCAATGTGAGGGGGATGGGGTGGCTGGTTTCCAAGAACGCCTGAAGCGCTCCCTGCAGTTCCGCATCTCCATGTGGCTGTCGTTAGCCATCCTGGTGGTGGCAGTGATCGCGGGCGCGTTGTCCTTCCGCTCGGCCTACCACGAATCGCACGAGCTGCAGGACGACGACCTGCGCCAGGTTGCCGCCATGTTCGACCAGCAGCACCTGCCCGTCGCGGCAGGCGGCATTGCCTCGGCCGCGAAGGACGTGGACGTGGCGGATCGCATTCTCATCCAGGTGCTCAGCCGCGCCGACGGCAGCCCCGTCCCGGCCGCCGTGCCGGCCCTGCCGCCCGGCCTGCCCGATGGCCTGCAAACGATCGAGGTGCACCATATCACCTACCGCGTGTTCGTGAAGACACTGGGCAGCGACGACCGCATCGCCGTCGCGCAGGACGTGGCGGCGCGCGACGAGATCGCGCAGCTGGTGGCGCGCCACGCGCTGGAGCCCTTCGTCTATTTCGTGCCCGTGCTGATCGGCATGATCACGCTCCTTGTGCGGCGCAACTTCCGCCGCGTGAAGCTGATCGCGCGCGAGGTGGACCAGCGCGACGAGCGCGCCCTGCACCATATTGAACTGCACGAGCTGCCCACCGAAATCCTGCCCTTCATCGTTGCTATCAACCGCCTGCTGGACCGCATCGCGCTCTCGATGGCCGAGCAGCGCCAGTTCGTGGCCGATGCGGCGCACGAGCTGCGTTCGCCGCTGACGGCCCTGTCGCTGCAGGCCGAGCAACTGGCCAAGGCGGAGATGTCGGACAAGGCGCAGGAGCGCCTGCAGGTGTTGCGCCAGGGCATAGACCGGGGGCGGTCGCTGCTCGACCAGCTGCTGACGCTGGCGCGTGCGCAGGCTGCTACCAATGCGGCGCCGACTCCCGCATCTACCCAGCAGGCTGTGCGCGCCGCACTGGAATTGTTACTACCGCTGGCCGAACACAAGGGCATCGACGTAGGCGTGTCGACCGAGGTCGACGCCTGGGTCGCCGTGGGGGCCTTTGATCTGCTCACCATGGTGAAGAACCTGCTCGACAACGCGATCCGCTACACGCAGCAGGGTGGCGCCATCGATATCGCCATCGAGGACGGCGCCAGCCTGGTGCGCATCGTGGTCGAGGACAACGGCCCGGGCATTCCCGCCGCCGAGCGCGAGCGCGTGTTCGACCCCTTCTACCGCGTACTGGGCAGCGAGGAAATCGGCTCGGGCCTGGGCCTGTCCATCGTCGGCACGATTGCTGCCCATTGCGGCGCCCGCGTTGAGCTTGCTGATGCGACGCAATCGTCCACCGGCCTACGTGCCAGCCTGGTGCTGCCCAAGGCGATGGCACCTGCCGCACCGGTCATCCGACCGTCCGACTCCACATTGGAAAGTGAGATGCAATGAAGCGCTTCCTGTTCTCCCTGTTCACGCTCCTGGCCTTGCCGGGCGTGGCAAGCGATACGCCAGCGGCCGGCGATAGCCTCAAGCAGGTCAAGACGGTGTTTGTCATCCTGATGGAAAACCACAACTGGGAAGACATCAAGGGCAGCCCCAGGGCCCCGTACATCAACAGCCTGCTCAAGCAGGGCGCCAGCGCGGACAACTACAACGGCCCTGCCTTCCTGCACCCGAGCGAACCGAACTATGTCTGGCTGGTAGCGGGCGACAACCACGGCATCCACGATGATGCGGATCCGGCCACAAACGGCCTGCACGGCGTGGCCAACGTCGCCACCCAGCTGGAGGCCAAGGGCATCGCCTGGAAGACCTACCAGGAGGACATCGACGGCAAGACCTGCCCGCTGGTGAGCAAGACGCCCTACGCGGCCAAGCACAACCCCTTCGTCTTCTTCGACAACCTCACGGATGACTTCTCGGCCAATTCCGCCACCTGTATTGCCCATATGCGGCCATTCAGCGAAATGAAGCAGGATTTGGCCGATGGCAAGACGGGGCGTTATGTCTTTATTACGCCGAATATCTGCAACGACATGCATGGCGCGCGCTATTGCCGGCAAGTCAATCCACAATATGAATCCATACGCGCGGGCGACGACTGGTTGGCCCAGGTCGTGCCCATGATTCAGCAGTCAGACGCGTATCGAGACGATGGCGTGATATTTATCACCTGGGATGAATCGGAAGGCCGTGCCGATAAGCCGATCGGCCTGCTGGCCATTTCGCCGCTGGCGAAGCCTGCTTATGTCAATACATCGACCAAGTTTACGCATAGCGCCTTGCTGCGCACGGTCGAAGACGTGTTTGGCCTTGCGCCACTAGGCGATGCGGCAAAGAGCGGTAATTTGCATGATCTATTTAAATAAGGTCGTGCGTTAAATACTTCCCGGTAAAATAATTTACTCGGGGCTTGGGTGTGAAATCATGGCATTTCACACCCCGCCAGCATTTCCCTTCCAATAAGTTTGCGCAATGTAAATTTACAATTCTGCTGACCGGAAAAACAGGAATTAGTAATTAATTTGTAGCTTAATTTCCAGAGAATGTCGGGGCTTATTTCCAACCCAAGCTGCATCAACAATGGAATGCCCGATATGAAGCCCTTTACCGGAAAATATTCACTGGTGGCAATAGCCATCGCCCAATTATTTCCTGTCGTCGCTTTTGCACAGGACGCTAGCCAGGCGGGTGAGCAGATTGCTGCAGCCACCGGGCCCGTCGTCGAAGTGGCAGCCGCCACGGCCGGCGCAGACGGCACCGCCCAAACTGCAGCCGATACGATTATCGTCGAGGCACAGCGTTCGACCAACGCGATGGCCCGTGCGGCGCAGAAGGATGCGCCCAACCTCGTCAATCTGATGACCGCCGAAGATATCCGCAAGCTGCCGGACGTGAGCGTCGGCGAATCGCTGCGGCGCATCCCCGGCATCTCACTGGAGACAGACACGGGCGAAGGGCGCTATATCAACATCCGAGGCATCGACTCCGACCTCAACAGCACGACCTTCGGCGGCCTGCGCCTGCCGGCGTCGAACAACGCCTCGCCCCAGGTCGGCGGCCGCGCCGTTGCCATGGATGCCATTCCGAATGGGCTGGTTGGCGCCATCACCGTCACGAAGACCAACTTGCCCGAGCAGGACGCCGAAGCGATCGGCGGCACCATCGAAATCACGCCGAAGACGGCGCCGTCGAATGGGCGCGCATTTGCCGAAGGCCACATCGGCTCGGGCTATGAGGCCTTGCGCGGCACCGGCATTACCGACCTTACTGTGTCGGCCGGCGGGCGATTTGGCGGTGACGGCAATGACGACGGCAGCAGCCAGGCCTACCGCCGCCGTCCCTTCTCCATCGTGGCAACTGCCGCCTATTACGAGGACAAGCGCGGCATCGACGACGTGGAGCCGGCCTTTATCGACGCCGCACCCTACGCCGCCCCGTCGCAGGCCTCCGTCGGCTGGGACCAGCGCTGGTACCAGTATCATCGCCAACGTCACGCCTACGGCCTGGACCTAGGCTACACGCCCGATGCCAACAATAGCTTCTATGTTCGCGGCTTCGACGTCGGCTACACCGAGACGGTGCATCGCCAACGCCTGACGGTCTCGCCGGATGGTGCACCGACGATGGTCGGCAACAGCTTCGTCGACACCTTGGCGCTTAACGGCTTCGACAAGACGCTGCGCGACGAGAAAGAGAAGATCGGCAACGACGTCATCGTCCTGGGCGGCAAGAGCAAGTTCGGCGACGACAGTGTGCTCGACTACCGGATCGGCTATACGCGCGGCAGCTACGACAAGCTGTATGACTACAACTCCGACTTCAACTACACGCCGCAAAATGGCAATGCCGCCATTAGCTATAACTTTACGGGCGAGGGCTATACACCCCTCTATACCATCAGCAACGCGGACTACCTCAATCCAGCCAACTATTCGCTAGTCAAGCTGGTGAACTCCACGGAGACGATCCGCGACACGGAAACGTCCGGCGCGGCGAACTACAAGATGCCCGTGCGTTGGCTGGATGGCGAGCAAGAGTCGTTCAAGCTCGGCATCTCCGACCGCAATCGCCACCGCTCACTGGACAACCCTCAATATTCGCTTCCGGGCAGCCTGTTGGGCTTGCCGCTGACAAGCGCCATCTCCGGTTCGAACATCAGCTTCTACAACGGCCAGTACCAGAACATGCCGCAGATCAACGTGGGTCAGCTGCAGGCGATGTACGGCGGGCAGATGACCTCGACCCCCAGCAATATCAAGACGGCGGAATTGTCCTACGCGCGCGACAAGGAGAACGTCAGCGCGGCCTATGGCCAGTACCAGTGGGAGCGCGGCGACTATCAAGTCATCACCGGTATTCGCGTCGAACGTACGCATGGCGTGTACGACGGCATTGCCGCGTCGACGGACGGCAACGGTAACAACGTCTTCACGCCGGTCGAAGGCAACAAGACCTACACCAACTGGTTCCCGAGCCTGCAGGGCCGCTACACCATCGACCAGGACACGCAAGTCCGTGCCGCGCTGTCGTCCACGATCGCCCGTCCCGGCTTCCCGCAGGTCAGTCCTTCGCTGACCGTCGATACGGGCGCGGATACCGTGACGTCCGGCAACCCCCAACTCAAGCCGATTACGGCCCACTCCTTCGATCTGTCGCTGGAGCACTACATGCCCAACGCCGGTATCGCGTCGATCGGCGTCTTCGACAAGGAAATATCCAACTACATCGTGGCAAACCAGACGAGCCAAGTGTTCCCCAATTCCGGCATCTTCGCCGGGCTCGTGGGGGCGGCCAAGGTCTATACCTTCAGCAATGCCGGGAGCTCGTACGCTCGCGGCCTGGAGCTGAACTATGAGCAACGCTTCAAGCACCTGCCAGGCATCTGGGGCGGATTGGGCGCCGGGGTGAACTACACCTACGTCAGCTCGCGCTTCGAGATCCGCCCCGGCGAATACGCCACGCTGCCTTCGACCTCGCGCAACACGGGCAACGTCTCGCTCTTCTACGAGCGTGAAGGCGTGACGCTGCGCCTGGGCGGCTACTACACGTCCGCCGACCTATGGGCGGTGGGTGGTTCCAAGCAGACGGACGTCTGGAACGACGGCCGCTTCACGGTGGATTTCGGCAGTTCCGTGGCGATCGACCGCAATCTATCGGTCTACCTGAACGCCAAGAACGTCACCAATACGCCCCTCAAGTTCTACGAAGGCCAGGTAAACCGTACGATTCAACGCGAATTCTACGGCCCGACCTACCAGGCTGGGCTGAACTTCAACTACTGATCGCTTCGCCCTTTCCGGCCGTGCTGCGCCCGCAGCCGGCCGGCTTTTCATTCGCCGGCGTCGCTAAGTTCTACCTAAGCAGCGCCCGGTAGGCTGCACACACTCACCCATAAGGAGAAAACAGATGAAGCAACTCGCCTTCCTGCTGGCCGCCAATGTGGCCGCCGTCGCCGCCGTGCCCAGCTACAAGCTGGTCGACAATATCGCCATCGGCGGCGAGGCCCGCTGGGACTACGTCCACCTCGACAGCGCCGCGCACCGCCTCTATGTGGCGCATGGCAAGCAGGTCGATGTGATCGATACGCAGACGGACAAGGTCGTGGGCAGCGTGACGGGCCTGAATGGTGCACACGGCATCACGACTGTCGGTGGCATGGGCTATGCCACCAGCGGCGACGACAACGCGGTGATCGTGTTCGACCTCAATACACTGAAGCAGACGGCCAGCATCAAGGTCGGCAAGAAGCCCGACGCCATCGTCTATGACGCGCCGGTCGATCGCATCGTCGCCTTCAATGGCCACTCCAACAGCGCCAGCATCATCGACCCGAAGAAGAATACGGTGCTGGGCACGGTGGAGTTGGCAGGCAACCCGGAATTCGGCGTGGTAGGTAGCGACGGCACCGTCTACTTCAATATCGAGGACAAGGGCGAA
>JAFAKZ010000529.1 GCA_019234745.1 Burkholderiales bacterium | reverse complement strand
TCGCGGCGCAGGTGTTCGCGCACCTGGGCGTCCAAGGCCGAGAGCGGCTCATCCAGCAGCAGAAGGCTGGGAGCGGTCGCCAGGGCGCGGGCCAATGCCACGCGCTGCTGCTGGCCGCCGGAGAGCTGGCTGGGGTATTTCACCTCGCTGCCGGCCAGGCCGACCAGGTCGAGCAATTCGCGCACGCGCGCCTGCTTGCTGGCGCGGCTAGTTGAGAGGCCGTAGGCGATGTTCTCGGCCACAGTGAGATTCGGGAAGAGCGCATAGCTCTGGAATACGATGCCATAGTCGCGCTTGCCCGGCGCCAACTTGCCGATATCGCGGCCGGCCATGCTTAGCGTGCCGGCATCCTGCATTTCCAGCCCTGCCAGGATGCGCAAGAGCGTGGTCTTGCCGCAACCCGAGGGGCCGAGCAGGCAGACAAACTCGCCCTTGCGGATGGTCAGGTCGATACCGTCCAGCGCCGTGAAGTTACCGAAGCGCTTGACGATGCCGCTGAAGCGCAGCCAGCTGTCGTCCTGATTCGTGGCATCGGCCGAAGGGAGATCGTGCGGTTTCATACGGGTACCGAGATTGCCAGCGCACGCAGGCGCGGCATGAAGTGTTCGAGGCCGGGTGTGGCAAGGCCAACGACCTTGGCCTGGTCGTCGTAGCGGCGCAGGGCGATGGCGGCCGCGGCATAGGGGCGTACGGCAAATTGGCGTGCCATATCGGCATCCATGGAGCCACCCTGGAGCGCCAGGCTCATGACGGACGCTTCCGACAGGCTTTCGAGATAGCCCGGTTCCGTCGCGCACAGGTAGCGCTTGGCTTCCACGTGCAGGCCGATCGGTTCAACGACGGCGGCAGGGAAAAGGCCGCGCAGGAAGGGTAGTACGCGGTATTGGTGCAGATCATCTTCGCCGCTGGCCAGGGCGCTGTCGGCCTGCTCGAACAGCATATGGCCCAGATCGTGCAGGAGGCTTGCCGCGATGAGCGCGTCGTCGGCGCCATCCCTCTCTGCCAGCCAGGCGGCCTGCAGGCCGTGTTCGCGCTGGGTAATGGCTTCTCCGCCGTAGAGGCGGCGGCCTGCATTGCCGAACAGGCACTCGATATTTTCTAGCGTGAGGGACATGGTTCTACTACCAAATCAAATGGCATCGCCGCCGGCAGAGCCGGCGGCGCCTAGCGGCATTGCTTACTGCGCCTTCGGCTCAGACTTGCCGTCGTAGCGCTTGGTCCACTCGGCCAGGATGCGGTCGCGGTTGGAGGCCGACCAGGTCAGGTCCTGCTTCACCAGCATCGTTTCGTAGTTGGCGGGGATGTTCGGCAGCGGTTTCGCCACGCCAGGGTAGGCGACGATGGCGAAGTTCTTTTCATACAGCTCGTTGGCGTTCTTGGAGGCCGACCAGTCGGCCAGCTTGCGGGCGGCTTCCAGGTTGTGCGTGCCCTTCATGATGGCCGTGGCTTCCACGTCCCAACCCAGGCCTTCCTTGGGGAAGACGAGGTCGATCGGGGCGCCGCTTTCCTTCAGCTTGGCGGCGCGGTATTCGAACGAGATGCCGATGGGGAACTCGCCGGCGGCGGCCTGCTTGCAGGGCTTGGAGCCGGAGTGCGTGTACTGGGCGATGTTGTCGTGCAGCTTGTCCATATAGGCCCAGCCACCCTTCTCACCCATGGTGCCGAGCCAGGACGTCACGTCGAGGTAGCCCGTGCCGCTCGATGCCGGGTTCGGCATCACGATCTTGCCCTTGTACTCGGGCTTCAGTAGGTCGGCCCAGCTTTCCGGCTTCTTCAGGCCCTGCTTGGCGGCTTCCACCGTGTTGAAGCAGATGGTGGCGCCCCACACGTCCATGCCGACCCAGGCCGGCGTGGCGGCTGTGTCGACATAGCGCTTGCTGAGCTTGTCGGCACCCTTGGGCATATAGGGCTGCAGCATGCCTTCCTTGTCGAGTACAAGCAGCGAGGTCGCAGCCACGCCCATCACCACGTCTGCCTGCGGGTTGGCCTTCTCGGCCAGCAGCTTGGCCGTGATCACGCCGGTGGAATCGCGTACCCACTTGATCTTGACGTCGGGGTATTCCTTTTGGAACTGCGTTTCGTAGGCCTTGATCTGGTCGGCTTCGAGCGCCGTGTACACGGTCAGCGTGGACTCGGCGTGAGCCACGCTGGCCAGGACGGCGAAGCACGCGGTCAGCGACTTCAGGAGGGTGCGGACTTGCAT
>JAFAKZ010000018.1 GCA_019234745.1 Burkholderiales bacterium | reverse complement strand
GGGCTATGGCCTGCACATCATCGTGCACCCCATCTTCCAGGTCGAGCGCGATGCCAAGGGCAAGCTGGAGCTGATGGGCTCGGGCAAGGCGGAATCGTGGATGCATCTTGAAATCGACCGCGTGACCGACAAGGCGCGCCTCGATGAGATCAAGGCCGAGCTGGTCAAGGCGCTGACGCAGCTGAGCGCCTGTGTCGAAGACTTCGACGCCATGGCGAGCAAGGTCACGGAAGTCCGCAAGGAATTGGGCAAGCGCAAACCTGTAGTCGACACCGCCCAGTGGGAAGAAAGCCTCACTTACCTGGATTGGCTGAAGGAAGACCACTTCGTCTTCCTGGGCTACCGCGATTACGACCTCGTCGACAGCAAGGATGGCGTGCAGCTGGCTATCGTCAAGGGTTCCGGCCTGGGACTCTTGCGCGGCGAGACGAAGGGCGCGCATTCCGCCAGCTTCGCCGCCCTGCCCCGCGAAGTCCGTGCACTCGCACGTGACAAGGCACCACTCCTCCTGACCAAGACCAACTCGCGCTCTTCTGTGCACCGCGGCGCCTATCTGGACTGCGTGGGCGTAAAGCGCTATGACACCAAGGGCAACGTAGTGGGCGAGCGCCGCTTCCTCGGCCTCTACACTGCCAAGGCCTACAACACGCCGCCGCACCAGATCCCCGTGCTGCGCCGCAAGATCGCCGCCGTGATGGCAGACAGCCATTTCGCCGCCAACAGCCACAAGGGCAAGACCCTGCTCAACGTGCTGGAAACCTACCCGCGCGACGAGCTGATCGAGATTACCGAAGCGGCGCTAAGCGAGATTTCGCTGGGCATCGTCAACCTGCAGGAACGCAGCCGCGTGCGCGTGCTGATCCGCGAAGACCTGTATCGCCGCTACGTTTCCGTGCTCGTGTACGTGCCGCGCGACAACTACAACACCGACGTGCGCGTGAAGATGCAGAACATCCTGCTCGAAGCGTTCGGCGGCACCTCGGCCGAATTCAATGTCATGCTGTCGGATTCGGCGCTCGCCCGTATCCACTTCATCGTGCGCACGCCGTCCGGCCAGACGCTGCCCGACTACGACCCGCGCGAGATCGAAAACCATATCGCCCAGGCCACGCGCCGCTGGGCCGACGACCTGCAGCTCAATTTGACGGCCCACGCCGGCGAAGAGCGCGGCATGGCGCTGTATGCCAAGTACGCCCGTAGCTTCCCGGCTGCCTACTACGCCGACTACGACGCGCGCACGGCCGTATCCGACATCGAGCGCATCGAGCAGGCCATCAGCGAGCAGCGCCTGACCATGAAGCTGCTGGATGCGAGCCTCTCGGACCCTGCCCTGCACCGCTTCAAGATCTTCCGCGAAAACCCCATTGCCCTGAGCGACAGCCTGCCCGTGCTGGAAAACATGGGCGTGCGCGTGATCGAGGAGCAGCCGTACACGCTCTCCTTCGCCAAGGAAGGTCGCGCATGGGTCACGGATATCGCCCTGAAGCTACCGCAGGCAGGGCTGCTGAATGACGAAGCGCTGCGCGACGCTTTCCAGCAAGGCTTTGCCGCCATCTTCGAAGGACGCGCCGAGAACGATCGCTTCAACAAGCTGATCCTGCTCGCCGGCATGCAATGGCGTGAAGTCGTGCTGCTGCGCGCCTACGCCAAGTACCTGAAGCAGACTGGCCTGAACTACAGCCTCGACCATATCGCCGAGCGCCTGGGGCACTTCCGCGACATCAGCCGCGACCTCGTATCGCTCTTCCTGCTGCAGCACGACCTGAAGCAGAAGCGCGCCAAGGACGTCGACCCGCTCGCCGCCAAGATCAAGGAAGCACTGGCGCAAGTACCAAGCATCGACGACGAGCGCATCCTATCGGGCTTCTTCCATGCCATCCGCGCCACGCTGCGTACCAACTACTTCCAGCCTGCCGCAGGTGGCGTGGACAAGAGCTATATCAGCTTCAAGTTTGACAGCCGCGCCATGCCGAACATGCCGCAGCCGGTGCCGCTGTTCGAAATCTGGGTCTACTCGCCACGCGTCGAGGGTATCCACCTGCGCTTCGGCAAGGTGGCCCGCGGTGGCCTGCGCTGGTCCGACCGCAAGGAAGACTTCCGCACGGAAGTGCTGGGCCTGGTGAAGGCGCAGCAAGTGAAGAACACGGTAATCGTGCCCGTGGGTTCCAAGGGTGGCTTCGTCGTGAAGCAGGCGCCGGAAGGCCGCGAGGCTTACCAGGCTGAAGGCGTGGAGTGCTACAAGACCTTCATCCGCGGCCTCCTTGACCTCACCGACAACCTGGTCGACGGCAAGGTCGTACCGCCCAAGAATGTGCATCGCCGCGACGCGGACGACCCCTACCTGGTCGTCGCCGCCGACAAGGGCACGGCCACCTTCTCCGACATCGCCAACGGCGTGTCGCAGGAATACGGCTTCTGGCTGGACGATGCTTTCGCCTCGGGCGGATCGGTGGGCTACGACCACAAGAAGATGGGCATCACGGCCAAGGGCGCCTGGGAGTCGGTCAAGCGCCACTTCCGCGAACTGGGCCACGATACGCAAAAGCAGCCGTTCACGGTGGCCGGCATCGGTGACCTGATGGGCGACGTGTTCGGCAACGGCATGCTGCTGAGCGACCAGATCAAGCTGGTGGCCGCCTTCAACCATATGCACATCTTCCTGGATCCGAACCCGGATACGGCCAAGACCTTCAAGGAACGCCAGCGCATGTTCGCGCTGCCGCGCTCGACCTGGGAGGACTACGACAAGAAGATGATCAGCAAGGGCGGCGGCATCTACTCACGTAGTGCCAAGTCCATCCCCATCTCGCCGGAAATGCGCAAGGTGCTGGACATCACGGACGAGGCGCTGGCTCCGAACGACCTGATCCGTGCCATCCTGAAGGCGCCCGTCGACCTGATCTACAACGGCGGCATCGGCACGTACTTCAAGGCCAGCACGCAAAGCCACGCGGAAGCGGCCGACCGCGCCAACGACGCCCTGCGTATCGACGCCCGCGACATCCGCGCCCGCGTGATCGGCGAAGGCGGCAACCTGGGCTGCACGCAGCTGGCCCGCGTCGAGTACGCCCTGCACGGCGGCCATATCTGCACGGACGCCATCGACAACTCGGCCGGTGTGGACTGCTCCGACCACGAGGTCAATATCAAGATTCTGCTGGGTCGCCTGGTCCAGACGGGTGACATGACGCTCAAGCAGCGCAACGTGCTGCTGGCCGACATGACGGACAACGTGGGCGAACTCGTCCTGCGCGACAACTACCTGCAGACGGCCGCGCTAAGCCTGGAGTCGAAGCAGTCGCATTCGCTCCTGTCCGTGCACGGCCGCTTCATGCAGGCGCTGGAGAAGGCCGGCAAGCTGTCGCGCCGCATCGAGTACCTGCCGAACGACGACCTGCTGGCCGAACGCCAGAAGGCCAAGCTCGGCCTAACCAACCCGGAACTGGCCGTGCTGCTGGCCTACGCCAAGTTAGTGCTGTACGACCAGTTGCTGGCCTCGCCGCTGCCGGCCTCGAACGAGTGGAATACGCTGCTGACCAGCTATTTCCCCAAGAAGATGGCCGAGAAGTTCAGCGCCCAGTTGCCCACGCACCAGTTGCGCAGCGAAATCGTGGCGACCGTGCTGACCAACGAGTGCGTGAACCGCATGGGCATCACCTTCGTATTCCGCGTGGCCGAGGAGACCAACGCCAGCCCGGCCGACATCGTGCGTGCCTGGAATATGGCCAGCCGCCTGATCCAGGCCGACGCGCTGTGGGCCGAACTGGAAGCGCTGGACAATAAGGTATCCACGGAAACCCAGTACGAGCTGATGCTGGAACTGCGCAAGCAGCTTGAGCGCGTCGCCCGCTGGGTGCTGCGTGTACAGATGACGGAAGCGGATGCCGAAACCAAGCTGACCCAGCTGTTGAAAGAAATCCCTGCGCTGCTGCCGAAACTCGGTGGCTGGCTGGGCGACAAGTCTGGCTTCACCCAGGCGATCAAGTCGCTGAAGGCCGCCGACGTGAGCGAAAGCCTGGCCAGCCGCGTCGTGCATCTGGATGCCGTTTTGGCGCTCCTGGATGTCGCACGCCTGGCACGCGACAGCAAGACGCCAGTGGAAGACGTGTCCAAGGTCTACTTCAAGCTTGAGTCTGCGCTGCAGATCGACTGGCTGCGCGACATGGTGGACGGCCTGCCGCGCGACAACCGCTGGCAGACGCTGGCCCGCATGGCCTTCCGCGACGAGCTGTACCGCGAACACGCCGGCCTCACGGCCCGTGTGCTGCAAAGCGGCAACGGCAAGGTGGACAAGCGCGTCGACGAATGGCTCGCCGGCCGCCAGCAGGCCCTGGAACACTGCTCGCGCATGTTCGAAGAACTGAAGATCGCCGTGCCGGACCTCGCGATGATCTCCGCCGCAATGCGGGAAATTCGCAACCGCTTGGCTGCTTAACAGCGCCTTTGTAAGTACCAGCAAAGCCACCCCAGCGGTGGCTTTGCTGCTTTTTGCACGCACAAATCAGACACGCCACGCGCAACGGTAATTCTGCGTAATCAAGTTACGCAGCAGCCCTGCTAAACTCAGAAGATGCCCGCCGATTCCCCACAACCATGGACAATACATTCCAGATCCTGATCGCCGACGACTATCACCAGATGCGACTCGCCGTTCAGCACGTGCTGGGGGAGATGCAGCTGCACAACGTCCATGTCGCCACGCAAGGCTACGAGGCGAAACATATTCTCGAAAACACGCCGATTTCGCTGGTGATTTCCGACTGGAATATGCCCGGCATGTCCGGCTTCGACCTGCTCAACTGGTGCCGGCAGGACGAGCGTTACCGCAACCTGCCCTTCATCCTGCTCACGGCCGAGTCGAGCCGCGAGCAATTGGCCAAGGCGCTCGAAGCGGGCGTCAGCGACTATCTGGTCAAACCGTTCACGTCAGCCGTGCTGCGCGCACGTATTGCGCGCCTGGTCAACGACCCAGGCGCGCACGATGGGCGCATGCCGGCCAAGCCGCTGAAGGTCGACCTGCCCATCCTGGGGCTGGACGCACCAAGCGACGAACGCTTGGCGAAGTCGACCGTGCTGGTAGTCGACGATATCGCCACGAATATCGAAGTGATCGCCGGTATCCTCAAGCAGGACTACAGCGTGAAGGTGGCCATCAACGGCCGCAAAGCGCTGGAGATATGCAATGGCGCCACTCCGCCCGACATCATCCTGCTCGACGTCATGATGCCTGAGATGGACGGCTACGAAGTCTGCCGCCGCCTCAAGGAAAACGACAAGACGCGCGATATCCCCGTGATATTCCTGACTGCCAAGGACCAGGCGGACGATATCGTGGACGGCTTCGACCTGGGCGCTGTCGACTACATCGCCAAACCGGTACAGCCCACCGTGCTGAAGGCACGCCTGCGCACCCACCTGCGGCTGAACCAGGCCGTGCGCGACTTGAACCGCCAGAATGCCACGCTTACCGAGAACGCCCGCCTGCGCGACGATATCGAGCGCATTACGCGTCACGACCTGAAGAACCCCATCGCCGCCATCGTCCATACAGCGGAAAGCCTGCTCGAAGACGAGGTGTCCAGCGCCACCGTCGACCGGTTGCAATTGCTGCGCGGTGCAGCGCGTCATGCGTTGGAACTGGTCAATGTATCGCTTACGCTCTATCGCATCGAGCAGGGCACTTATCATGCGGACAAGGAGCGCGTCGACCTGCGCGAACTGATTGCCGACGTCATTGACGAGATCAAGACCCAGTTCGCCTGGAAGCCCGTCAATGTCGCACTGAATGCAAATAGCCCCGCCGAGGCCTATGTCGAGGCCGTGCTATGCCATTCCGCACTGGGCAACCTGGTCAAGAACGCCGTCGAAGCATCTCCCGACGACTGCACGGTGAATGTTTCGCTGATTGCCGTCGGCAACGAGGTGATGGTGGAGATCGCCAACCAAGGCGCCGTGGCGCCCGCGATCCGCGAACGTTTCTTCGACAAATACGTGACCCACGGCAAGGCCGATGGCACGGGTCTAGGCACTTATTCTGCCAAGCTGCTGATCGAAGCCCAGGGCGGCCGCCTGGCCCTGCGCTGCGACGATAGCCAAGACCGGACCCATCTATCCGTTTATCTACCGAGCACCCATGCTGCGAACCCTCCCGCGTGAACCCGTTCGCATCGTCATCGTCAC
>JAFAKZ010000501.1 GCA_019234745.1 Burkholderiales bacterium | reverse complement strand
AAAGATAGTCTGGCAGGCTGGCTGGAGGCCAACCCGCGCCATCAACGCTGGATTGAGTCGACGGGCTTCAAGGCGGAGCCGGGCAGCTTCACCCTGCTTCCAGCAACCGACGGCGGCATTGAGCGCGTGTTGGCAGCCCCTGCCGACGGCGACGCTACGTGGAGTCTTGCTGGTCTCTCCACGCAGTTGCCGGAGGGTCAGTACCAGTTCGACGCCGATATGGATGCGGATGCGGCCACCAATGCGCAGCTCGGTTGGGCACTCAACTCGTACGCATTCACGACGTACAAGGCCCGCAGCAAGACGCCAGCAACACTTATCGCGCCGCACAAGGCAGACCAAGGCAAAGTATCGCGCCTGAGTGAAGCGATTTCACTTAGCCGCGACCTCATCAACACCCCGGCGCAGGACATGGGGCCTGAGCACCTGGCTGCCACGGCCGAAGCGATCGCAGCCAAGCATGGCGCCAAGCTGCGCGTATTGCGCGGCGAGCAGCTGTTGGACAACAACTACCCGACCATCCACGCCGTCGGCCGCGCCAGCGCCAAGGCCCCGACGCTGATCGATATGACCTGGGGCGATGACAACGCGCCAAAAGTCACCCTTGTCGGCAAGGGCGTCTGCTTCGACACGGGCGGCCTGGACCTCAAGCAGCCCGCCAGTATGCTGACCATGAAGAAGGACATGGGCGGTGCCGCCGTCGTGCTGGGCCTGGCCCAAGCGCTGATGGACGCCAAGCTGCCCATCCGCCTGCGCGTGCTGGTGCCAGCCGTCGAAAACTCCGTGTCGGCCAACGCCTACCGCCCGGGTGACATCATCCGGACCCGCGCCGGCAAGACGGTCGAGATCGGCAATACCGATGCGGAAGGTCGCCTAATCCTGTGCGACGCCTTGCATGAAGCGGATTCCGAAGCACCTGAATTGCTGATCGACTGCGCCACACTCACGGGCGCCGCCCGCGTGGCGCTGGGCCCAAACCTGCAAGCCCTGTTCTGCGATGACGACGAAACGGCTGCCGCCCTGCAAGCGACCAGTATGAAGGTGGGCGACCCGATGTGGCGCATGCCCATCTGGCGCCCCTACCGCAAGCACCTGGACGGCAAGTGCGCCGAAATGAATAACGTCGCCCCTATCGCCCAGGGCGGCGCTATCTTCGCCGCACTCTTCCTGGCCGAGTTCGTCTCAAAGGCGAAGACCTGGGTGCACCTGGACATCAATGGCTCGAACGACGCCACGCGCCCAGGCCGACCGGAAGGTGGCGAGGCGACGGGCTTGCGGCCGCTGTACGAGTACATCTGCCAGCGCTACGGCGCGGCCTAGGTCAGTACCACAGGAGAGCATAGGCTGGGATTGCCGCCTCAATGCTCTCCTGCGAAGATGCAGGCAAATCCATTGATCCTGATGCCGACATGGCATCGGCCGCCATGCAAAGCGCAGATATACATAGTATCTATACTCATCAATTTTCTTCACCCTTGGGTGAGATGGTCGTCGGCTCGACTGAGGAAGGTGTTTGCCTGCTGGAGTTTATCGACGGCAGGCGCGTGGCTGGAGAGTTCGACGATCTATGCAGGCTGCTGAACGCCCGGACGGTAGCTCGCGAGAGCGCTCTCACGCGCCAAGTGGAAATTGAGATGGGGGAGTACTTCGCCGGCAAGCGCACGCAGTTCGACGTCGCCATCCATATGCCGGGTACGCCATTCCAGCAGACAGTATGGCGGGCCTTGCTTGACATCCCCTACGGCGAGACGGTGAGCTACCAGGCACAGGCCATCCGAGTCGGCAACCTAAAGGCGATCCGCGCGGTGGCGCTGGCCAACGGTGCGAATCGTATTTCCGTCATCGTGCCCTGCCACAGGGTAATCGGAAAAGATGGTTCCGCAACCGGCTACGGTGGTGGGATTGAACGCAAACGCTGGCTGATTGCGCACGAGCAGTCGGTGGCGGGGTTTAGACTAAGTTGAGCTGGCTCAGCGCCGACTCAGAGCCGTATCGATGGCGCCCAGCAGCGTGGAATGACCCGCTTCTGACGCAATGGCGATGCGCTCGAACTCGTCCCCAGTCCTAACATCGGCATATATCGCACCGGCGTCTTCATGAAAATGCAGGAAGGCCTTCGACCCGCGGTAGAACACGCCACGCTTGCGCTCCGTCATTCCCGCACGGCGGCGCAACTCGATCAGCAGCGGTTCGATAAGATCCAGATCGCAGTCGCGAGCGTGGCGCATGGGCGAGTCACAAGGTCGTCGGCACGACGACGATACCCGCCCGCAGGCCGTTCTTGACCTTGGGGTTGGGAAAGACGATGCGGGCGCCCTGCTCTTCCACCACGAAACGCTCGTCGCCATCGTCGGCCAGCACATAACC
>JAFAKZ010000111.1 GCA_019234745.1 Burkholderiales bacterium | reverse complement strand
GCGCGGGTCGAATTCGTACTCTTCCACGTGGCCGTTCTTGAGCTCGGCCACCATGGTCTTGTCCATGAGGCTGATCTCGTCCAGCCCGTCGCGGCCGTGTACGATCAGCACGTGGCGGCTGCCCAGCTCCTTGAGCACGCGGGCCTGGATGCCAACGAGGTCGGGGTGGAAGACGCCCATCACCTGGTTGTCGGCGTGCGCCGGATTGGTGAGCGGCCCAAGGATATTGAAGATGGTGCGTGCACCCAGCTCACGACGGATAGCAGCGACGTTCTTCATCGCACCGTGGTGATTGGGCGCGAACATGAAGCCGACGCCGACCCCGTCGATGCACTGGCCGACCTGCTCTGGCGTCAGGGCCAGGTTCACGCCCAGCGATTCCAGCACGTCGGCCGATCCGGACGACGAGGACACGCCGCGGCCACCATGTTTGGCGACACGTGCGCCGGCAGCCGCCACCACGAAGGCGGACGTCGTTGAGATATTGAAGGTATGGGCACCGTCGCCGCCCGTTCCACAGGTATCCACCAGGAACTGGCGATCCTCTACCACAACCTTGCTCGACATCTCGCGCATCACCGTGGCCGCGGCAGCAATCTCCGACACCGTCTCCACCTTGACGCGCAGGCCGATCAGGATGGCTGCCGTTTGTACCGGACTGATCTCACCCGACATGATCTGCCGCATCAGCGACAGCATTTCGTCGTAGAACAGTTCGTTACCATCGATCAGGCGGTTGAGGGCTGCTTGTGCAGTGATCATGAAAGGGCTCGCGAAGTCGTGAGTATGGTTTGCGGTTCAGGGGTTTGCGATCAGGGCATGGCTTTGCCATGCTCGTCGTAGCGGGGCAGGTGGTCGTCGCACTGTGCCCAGCCAACATGGGTGTCGTAGTAAACGTGCGCCTGCGGCAGCAGGGTAATCGGCGTATCCAGGGTCGCTCGGGCGATATGCATCTCGTCGGCCCATTTCTCGCCGTGGAAGAATAGCGGTGTACCGCATTGGCTGCAAAAGCCTCGCTTGGCCTGGGCCGAGGAGGCAAACCAACGTAAGGTTGGCTCTCCGTCAACGATCTTGAACGCTTCCAGTGGCACGCCCACCCATGTCACGAAGGGTGCGCCATGTGCACGACGGCACAGGCTGCAATGGCAGTGGGCGCTCCATTTCGGCGCGGCTGCGACGCGGTATTTCACCGCACCGCACAGGCATTGTCCCTGCAGGATTTCCGCCATGCTCCACCGCCTTTCTAGCTGACCTTGGCGTGCGCCTTTAGGAAGTTGTCGAGCATCTGGTGGCCGTGCTCGGTCAAGATGGCTTCCGGGTGAAATTGCACGCCCTCGATGGGGAGGGAAGTATGCCGCACGCCCATGATTTCGCCGTCATCCGTCCAGGCCGTGATTTCCAGGCAATCCGGGCAGCTTTCCCGCTCGATGACGAGCGAATGGTAGCGCGTGGCCGTGAAGGGCGAGGGTAGGTCGGCAAACACGCCGACGCTGGTGTGCTGCACGGGCGAGGTCTTTCCATGCATCAGCTGCTTGGCATGCACGATCTTGCCGCCAAAGGCCTGGCCTATGCTCTGGTGCCCCAGGCACACGCCCAGGATCGGAATCTCGCCCGCGAAGCGCTTGATGGCCTCAACCGAGATGCCGGCCTCCGACGGGGAACAGGGGCCAGGTGATACGACCAGGTATTCCGGCTGCTTGGCCGCAATCTCGTCCAGCGTGATTTCGTCATTGCGATACACCTCGACCGTCTGGCCCAGTTCACCGAAATACTGGACAAGGTTGTAGGTAAAGCTGTCGTAATTGTCGATAACCAGGAGCATGTTTCACCTTATGCCGTTGATTCTGCGCAGAGAATCAAGCAAGCCGACTTGTGTAGTGAGTGCGCGCGACGCGCAGATTGCATCAGGCGATGCAGGGAAACGCAAAGGGACAGGCTAGCCCCGCCATCGGCGGAGCAAAGACAGGGCGGGGAAGGAAGCGGTGGACTTCATGGCCACATCCTACCAACGACCGCGCCTGGCGTATAGAGGCAAGACGCCCCCATCGTCCTACCCTATGTCAACATCGCCAGCATTTACCCTACGCGATAGGTTCGTCCCGTCTGCGCACCCTCGATACTCTTGGCATAGGCCAACGCAGCATCTGCCACCGGCACAGCCTTGAAACCGCGGAAGAAGGGCGCGTACTTGTCCATGGACTCGACAAATACGTTGGGGCTCACGCTATTGATGCGGATGCCGCGCGGCAGCTCGATCGCCGCAGCGCTGACGAAGGTATCGATCGCACCGTTGACCATCGAGGCAGACGATCCGTGGACGATAGGGTCATGGCTCAGCACGCCGCTGATCAGGGTAAAGCTGCCGCCATCTTGGATGCGATGCTGGCCAGCCAGCACAAGGTTCACCTGGCCCATCAGCTTGCCGGCTAGGCCCACGCCCATCTGCTCCGGCGTTATCTCCTTCAGTGCACCAAAATGCACCTCACCTGCCGCGCAGGCAACGGCATCGAACGCGCCAATCTGGGCGTACATGCGCTCGATGCTTGCGCGGTCGGTGATATCGACCTGCACATCGGCCCCTTGGCGACCCGCCCGGATGATGTCGTGCCGCGCGCCCAATTCGCGCACGACGGCTGAACCCAGGGTGCCGCTCGCTCCAACGACGATGATCTTCATATTGTTCCTCCTTCTCTTCCCGATTGGCTTGCCGGCGTTATAGCAGCATCGCTGCATGCTGGCATCCAGCCGACCCACGGTGCGGCTTGCATTTTCGCATTTGTTGGTGAATCATAGAGAACGTTCGTTCTCTTTGCAATCATGTCGTACGCAGAACTGCACTGCCTGTCCAACTTCAGCTTCCAGCGCGGCGCCTCGCACCCGGAGGAGCTGGTAAGACGGGCGCACGAGCTGGGTTACCGGGCCCTGGCGATCACCGACGAGTGCTCGCTGGCGGGCATCGTGCGTGCCCACGTCGTCGCCAAGGAGGTGGGAATGGCTTTGATCGTAGGGGCCGAATTCACCCTGGTCGACGGATTGAAGGTCGCCTTGCTGGCACCCGATCGCGATGCATATGGTGACTTGTCACAAATTATTACCATCGCACGTCGCCAGGCGGATAAAGGTAGTTATCGCCTGACGCGTGAGACGCTGTCTGCCTATGCCTCTCACCTGCTATTGCTCTGGTTACCAGCGGCCGAACCAGCACTGGCAGATGGCCATTGGCTGGCCCAGCATTTTAACGACCGCGCCTGGCTGGCAGTCGAACTGCACCTGGGGCCGGATGATCGCGCAAGGCTGCGGCAGCTCAAGGCCATTGCGGCAACTTGTGGTCTGCGTTGCGTGGCGGCAGGCGACGTCCATATGCACGATCGTCTGCGCCAGCCCTTGCAAGATGTGATGACGGCGATCCGTTTGGGGAAGCCCGTTAGCCACTGCGGCATGGCACTGTTTCCCAATGCCGAGCGCCATCTACGGACCTGCGAGGCGTTATCCCGGTGCTATCCAGCGGCGCTGCTAAACGAGACATTGCGCATCGCCGAGCGTTGCCAGTTTTCGCTGGACAGCCTGCGCTACGAATACGCTGACGAACTGATTCCGCCAGGTCGGACAGCCGCCCAGCATCTGGCGATTCTCACGGAAGCGGGGCTGCTGCGCCGCTATCCGGACGGCGTACCGACCATGGTGCACGAACTGGTGGAGAAGGAGCTCGCACTGATTGCAGAACTCCATTACGAACCCTTCTTCCTGACGGTAGAAGACATCGTACGCTTCGCACGTAGCCGGCATATCCTTTGCCAGGGCAGGGGGTCGGCAGCCAATTCCGCCGTGTGCTATGCGCTAGGCATCACCGAAGTCGACCCGCAGCTCGGCACCTTGCTGTTCGAGCGCTTCGTCTCGAAAGAGCGCGACGAACCACCCGATATCGACGTGGATTTCGAGCACGAGCGGCGCGAAGAGGTCATCCAGTACATCTACGGAAAATACACGCGCGATCGTGCCGCGTTGGCCGCCACGGTCATCACCTATCGTCCCAAGAGCGCATTGCGCGATGCCGGGCGAGCCCTAGGGTTCGACGAGGACCAGTTGGACCGGTTGTCGAAGACCCTGGTCTGGTGGGACAAGCACGAGGACTTGCCGAAGAATATGGTCGAAGCAGGCTTCGATCCTGCCTCCCGGCCTGTGCGCATGCTGATGGCGCTGGTCAGCCAATTACTGCGTTTTCCGCGTCATCTATCGCAGCACGTGGGTGGCTTCGTCATCTCGCGCGGTCCCTTGGCGCGGCTCGTGCCGATCGAGAACGCCGCCATGCCCGATCGCACCATCATCCAGTGGGACAAGGACGACCTGGAGGCCATGGGGCTGCTCAAGGTCGATGTACTGGCCCTGGGTATGCTCACTGCGCTGCGCCGGGCGCTGGATATGGTTTCCGTCATACGTGGCCGGCGCATGCGGTTCCAGGACATTCCCAAGGAAGACCCTGCCGTATACGGCATGATTCAGCAGGCCGACACCATAGGCGTGTTCCAGATCGAATCACGCGCCCAGATGTCCATGCTGCCGCGCCTCAAGCCCGCCTGCTATTACGACCTGGTCATCGAGGTCGCCCTGGTGCGGCCCGGGCCTATCGTTGGCGATATGGTGCATCCTTATTTACGCCGGCGCCGCGGGCAAGAGGCCGTTGAAAAATTTACGCCAGAGGTCGATCTGATCCTGGGGCGCACTTTTGGGGTGCCCATTTTCCAGGAACAGGTCATGGCCTTGGCCGTAGCGGCAGCCGGGTTCACACCGGGTGAGGCCGATGACTTGAGGCGGTCCATGGCCAGCTGGCGCAACACGGGAAAGCTGGAACGCTACCGTGACAAACTCTATAAGGGCTTGACGGGTAACGGCTATACCGTTGAGTTCGCCGATCGCATTCTCGACCAGATCGAAGGCTTTTCGGAGTACGGCTTCCCCGAAAGCCACGCCGCCAGCTTCGCCATCCTGGTCTACGGTTCGTCCTGGCTCAAGCACTATTACCCGGCAGCGTTCACCTGCGCCTTGCTCAACAGCCAACCCATGGGCTTCTATTCGCCTTCGCAGCTGGTACAGGATGCTGCGCGCCACGGCGTGGAAATCCGGTCTATCGATGTGCAGCATAGCCACTGGGATTGCACGCTGGAGCCACCTGACGCACCCAAGCCCGCATTGCGCCTAGGCATGCGGCTGGTAGTGGGCCTGGGCCAGTCGGCCGCAGAACGGATTGCCGAATGTCGACCCGCCGCGGGTTACGCTGCCTTAGGCGATCTGCAACGTCTCGCAAGGCTGGACAGCAAATCCCTGCAGGCATTAGCCGAGGCCGATGCCTTGGCAAGTCTTACGGGCCATCGCCGGCAAGCCCTGTGGCAGGCAGCGGGGCTGAACCTTCATGACGACCTCACTCGCGAGCAAGACGACTCACAAGCAGTTGATCTGCCTGCGCCTACACTGGGTGCCGACGTCGTCTCGGACTATGCCAGCACGGGCCTGACACTTCGCGCACACCCGCTCAGCTTGCTGCGCAATGGTCTACGCAAGGAGAAACTGCTGACCGCGGCCGAAATCCTGCAAGGCCAACCCAAACAGGCCGCGCGTGGCTGTGGCCTGGTGGTTGGCCGGCAACACCCCGGCACGGCCAATGGCGTGATCTTTGTTACCTTGGAAGACGAGACGGGCAACGTCAATGTGATCGTCAAGCCAGACCTGGCAGAGCGCCAGCGCAAGGAGCTGATCGGCTCGCAGTTGCTGGCCGTCTATGGCGTTATCGAGCGAGACGGTGCGGTGGTGCACCTGCTGGCCAAGCGCCTGGTCGACAAGTCCGACCGACTGGGCAAGTTGCATATCGACAGCAGGGATTTTCGATAAATCGCGAAATGGACTTGCGCGGAGAACGATCGTTCTCCATAATGCAGTCATACACCGAACGGGAGTTCACCATGCACAGCGCGATTGCGGAAATCCTCAAGCACCCCGGCATCTGGCGCGGCGACGGCTTCAGCCAGGCGCACCCGGATACCTTGTCCAGCGGCCATTTGCAGCTGGATGCAGTCCTGCCCGGCGGTGGCTGGCCGCAAGCGGCTGTGAGCGAAATCATCGCCCGTCAGGCTGGCTGCGGTGAGCTTAAACTCTTGCTACCTGCCTTGGCAAACTTGACGCAAGCCCGTAAACAAGTGCTGCTGATCGCACCGCCGCATATTCCCTATGCGCCCGCATGGCAGGCTGCTGGCATCGATCTGCGCTACCTGACCTGGGTCGACCCGGAATCGGAAAACGACGCCCTGTGGACCATGGAACAAGCGCTGCGCGAACCGGATTGTGGCGCCGTCGTCGCCTGGTTCGAACACGCCGTGGCCGACCGCAACTGCCGGCGCCTGCAGGTAGCGGCCGAAACGGGCGGTGGCTGTGGCTTCGTACTGCGCCAGGGCAGGGCGGATAACGTGGTTTCGCCCTTCGGCCTGCGGCTTGCCGTTGAACCGGCTGCTGGCGGTGTCGGCGTACAGGTCATCAAGCGCCGCGGCTCGCCGCTTGCCCGTCCTATCTTCCTGCCGCACCGGCAGCTTTCCGCCCCCAATCCGTCCGGTATTCGCCATGTTGTGGCTGGCACTGCATTTCCCCTCGCTCCCGCTCGACGCGCTGCCGATCCCGTCAACGCCTGCGTCGCCTGAATCCGCAGTAAACGGCCCTCAGGACGACATCGAGGAGGCAACTTCCGCACAGCCATGGGCTGTGGTGGAAATGAGCGGGCGATACGAACGGGTGATCGCCTGCAATGCGGCAGCGGCCGAGCTGGGTATCAAGCTCGGTCAGCGCCGCTCGGCGGCACAGGCGCTTGCCACATCTCTGCACATCACCCCCCGGCAGCCGGCACAGGAGCTGGCCTTGCTGGAAAGCCTGGCAAGCTGGGGCCTGCAGTTCACTCCCATGGTCGCACTGGACCCACCGGATGGCCTGCTGCTGGAGATTGAAGGCAGCCTGCGCTATTTCCGTGGCCTGCCGCGCCTGCGCACCTTGATCATGCAAGGGCTGGCCGAGCTGGACATGCAGGTACACGTTGGTCTTGCCCCCACACCGCTCGCAGCTTCTTGGCTGGCAAGGGCAGGGGACGTGGAGCCGATTCTGGATGCGCGAACCCTGGCACAACGACTAGGCCGCCTACCCCTGCATTGGCTGCCCTGGCCTGCAGACTTACGCCACAAACTGCACGGGCTCGGCCTGCGCCACCTGCGGCAGGTGCTGGCGCTGCCATCCGGGGGCCTAGGCCGCCGCTTCGGGCCAGACCTACCGCTATGGCTTGCTCGCGCACTCGGTGATATGCCCGACCCACGCCAACCCTATATCCCGCCTGACCAATTCCAGCGGAAAATTGAGCTGAACTGGGCAACCGATCAGGTCGAAGCCTTGGGATTCGTCGCCAAGCGCCTGCTTGCGGAGCTGGCTGTATTCCTTATGGGCCGCGGCCTGGGCGTGCAGCAAGTCGTATTCACGCTACGCCACGAAGACCGCACACAAAGCAGCCTCGACGTCGGTTTCGGCAAACCCACCCGGTCGGCCGACGCCATGCTGGCCATCGCGCGCGAACGCCTGGCCCGTCTGACGCTGCCTGCCGCGGTTACCCATATGGGCCTCTCGGCCCAAAATCTACATCGCCTCGACGGCCAAGCGCTCACGCTGTTCAATGACCACGAACAACGCGGCGACTTCTCCTTACTACGCGCGCGCCTTGCCGCTCGCCTGGGTGAAAGTGCGGTCAGGAACATGGTCTGCGTCGCCGACCACCGTCCAGAACGCGCCTGGCAAACGACGAACATGCCTGTATCGTCACCAACGCTAACGCATGGCGAACGACCAAGCTGGCTGCTGAGCCAACCAAAACGTTTGGAAATTCGCTTCGACCAACCCTGGTACGGCGAGCCGCTGGCCCTCACCAGCAACGCCGAACGCATCGACGCCGGCTGGGAGGATGGCGAACGCATGGAGCGCGATTACTTCCAGGCGGAAGCACCATCAGGAAAACGCTACTGGATCTTCTTGGACCGAAGCGAAGCAACCTGGTATCTGCATGGACTGTTTGGGTGAACCCTGGGCATCGGCCAGACCAGGCCGCCAAGGCGCTAATACATATGCTCGATGTCTGCAGGCATCTGAACCCAGCCATGCATGCGTTCTTCGTACACCGAGACCGTGGGGGCGGGAAAGGTAGGGTCTGCGAATGCACCGACGGGAATGGCGATGTTGTCCTTAAGGCCCTCGTTGATGAAGTAAACCGTAGCGCTGCACGTGGGACAAAAGTGGAACGTGCACCTGCCGCCTTCATCACCAACCAGAACGAAGGTGCTTGAAGTGCCAGCAACAGTTACCGAGTTTGCGGGGAATCGTGCTTGCGTAGCAAACACGCCGCCCGTTCTACGCTGGCAGGCCAGGCAGTGGCAAACGGAGATACGGATGGGCTCGGCCGACGGGATAGCCGTGAGCTGTCCGCAAGAGCAACTGGCGGTTCGGGTCGTCATTTTCAGTGTCATCCCATGAGCACTCGTCGGATGGAGTATACACACCCAAATTCCTACAGTTTGAACGACCTCGGGCGCAACGAGCCCTAGGCGGTAGCGGCCAAGGGAGCTTGCCATGCAGTGTTACAATGGCGTCCGTCGAGAACTTGCCCAGGAGACCGCCGCCGCGGTAGACGAGGGCAGGGACCGAGGAAGCTGGCCGTTCTGTATTGAGCGTACAGCGGACATTTTGAGCATTATTTTGGAATTCTCCCATGGAAATTAAGGTCAACTTCCTCGACAAGCTGCGTCTTGAAGCCAAATTCGATGACTTCACGGTGATCGCTGATCAACCCATCCGCTACAAGGGTGATGGCTCGGCGCCTGGTCCGTTCGACTACTTTCTGGCCTCATCCGCTTTGTGTGCGGCTTACTTTGTGAAGTTGTACTGTAATACCCGCAATATTCCCACCGAGAATATCCGCCTCTCGCAAAATAATATCGTCGACCCGGAAAATCGCTACAAACAGATTTTCAAGATTCAAGTCGAATTACCGGCTGATATATCCGAAAAAGACCGCCAAGGCATATTGCGCTCCATTGACCGTTGCACGGTGAAAAAGGTGGTGCAGACGGTGCCCGATTTCGTGATCGAAGAAGTCGAAAACCTGGACGCCGACGCCCAGTTGCTACTGGCGGTGAACCCAGCTTCTGAAGCGAGCACCTATATTCCGGGCAAGGACCTGCCACTGGAGCAAACCATCGCCAATATGTCGGGCGTCATGGCCGGCTTGGGCATGAAGATTGAAATCGCGTCGTGGCGCAATATCGTCCCCAATGTATGGTCACTGCATATCCGCGATGCACACTCGCCAATGTGCTTTACCAATGGCAAGGGATCGACCAAGGAAAGCGCATTGGCGTCGGCATTGGGCGAATACATCGAACGCCTGAATTGCAATCATTTCTATAGCGTCCAATTCTTGGGCGAAGACATTGCCAACGCGGCATTTGTGCATTACCCGAACGAACGCTGGTTCAAGCCTGGCCCCGGCGATGCACTGCCGGCTGAAATTCTCGACGAGTACTGCCTGGATGTTTATAACCCCGATGGCGAGCTACAGGGATCACATCTGTACGACACCAACTCCGGCAACGTAGCGCGCGGCATCTGCTCGCTGCCGTTCGTGCGCCAGTCCGACGGCGAAGTAGTGTACTTCCCGTCCAACCTGGTCGAAAACCTGTATGGCAGCAATGGCATGAGCGCCGGGAATACGCTGGCCGAAGCGCAGGTGCAATGCCTATCGGAAATCTTCGAGCGTGCCGTAAAGCGCGAAATCCTGGAAGGCGAAATCGCACTGCCCGACGTGCCACAGGATGTGCTGGCGAAATACCCCAACATTCTGGCCGGCATTAAGGGCCTGGAAGAGCAGGGCTTCCCAGTGCTGGTGAAGGATGCGTCGCTAGGCGGCGTGTACCCCGTAATGTGCGTCACCCTGATGAACCCGCGCACAGGCGGCGTATTTGCCTCGTTCGGCGCGCATCCAAGTTTTGAAGTAGCGCTGGAACGCAGCCTTACGGAATTGCTGCAGGGTCGCAGCTTCGAGGGCTTGAACGACCTGCCTCAGCCCACGTTTGAAAGCAACGCCGTAACGGAGCCGAATAACTTCGTCGAACACTTCATCGACTCCAGCGGCGTCGTGTCGTGGCGCTTTTTCAGCGCCAAAGCCGATTACAAATTCGTCGAGTGGGATTTTACGGCCCTGGGCGAACACTCCAACGCCCAGGAAGCCGCTACCTTGTTCGGCATCCTCGAAGAACTGGGCAAAGAGGTGTACATGGCGGTGTACGAGCATTTAGGCGCCACGGCCTGCCGCATCTTGGTGCCAGGTTATTCGGAAGTTTTCCCTATCGAGGACTTGGTCTGGGACAACACCAACAAGGCGCTGCTGTTCCGAACTGACATCTTGAACCTGCATCGCCTGGACGACGCCAGCCTGGAAGCACTGCTCGATCGCCTGAACAACAGCGAGCTGGATGAATACTCCGACGTCGCCACCTTGATCGGCATCGAATTCGACGAGAACACGGCCTGGGGCCAGCTGACCGTCCTGGAACTGAAGCTGCTGATCCATCTCGCCTTGCAGCAATTTGAGGACGCGCAAGACCTGGTAGGTGCCTTCCTGCAATACAACGACAACACAGTCGAGCGCGGCTTGTTCTATCAAGCCTTGAACGTGGTGCTCGAGGTGCTGCTGAACGATGACCTTGAACTGGACGACTACGTAGTCAACTTCCGCCGCATGTTCGGTAACGAGCGGATGGACGCAGTGTTGGGCTCAGTGGACGGCAGCGTACGCTTTTACGGCCTGACGCCAACGAGCATGAAGCTGGAAGGACTCGATCGACACCAGCGCCTGATCGACAGCTACAAGAAATTGCACGCCGCGCGGGCCAGTGTGGCAGCTCGATTCGGCTAGGGCTACAAGAGGCCAAGCAGACCGTTACGACCAGATCTGCTTAGTCTCCAGCCCCGGTTGCGAACTCAGGGCACGACGGCTCAGTCGGTCAACAACGCATGTAACCATCGTCTCCATAACGGCGGCGATCTTGCCTGGTCAGGCTCGAAGTACAGTTCGGTCCACCCTTTGCGCGAGTGTAATGAAATGCTTCCGCGGCGGTAGTCGAGCAGCTTGTCGGGAGGCGTTATGTCGGCAATCGGCGGCGGTGTTCGAGCGACACCGTCGTGAAGCGGCAGGGTGAAATCCAATTCCATACAGCATGGCGCTTCACCCCCGAGCAAAGTGCCATGTTTATACTCCGCGGCATAAATTCCCATCTCCTTGTACTGATCCCAAAAGTCATCGGAGATCACGACATCACCCAACACCCATGGCCGCCAGGCGTGGGTAAACGACTGTTTCGTGTCGGGAAAGTCGACCGTCGCTGAGATCAGTGCTTGATGGTACTGTGCTTTGCTATCACCTGACGGCGCCAAGTCCGGCGCACCGGTGAAAATGGTGTAGCTTCCATGTAGATGCTCACCAACGTGAAACTGGCTGGCCTCGGGACCCTCGATAGAACTCACGACGCCCGAAAACCCGATCGTGACCTGGGGAGCCGCCTGATTGAGCGTTGACCGCGCACGTATCAGCAAGATGCTGTGACCGTCGAGGAGCCACAAACCTGCCATGCCAAGAATCACTACTAGAAACAGTCGTATCGTCATGGAACTCCAGAATGTGCGTGAGTGACGGTGGAACCGATGCCACGGGCAAAACACTTGCGGGAGTATATCGA
>JAFAKZ010000067.1 GCA_019234745.1 Burkholderiales bacterium | reverse complement strand
GCCGATGGTCGGCGCAAGATCGGTACGCGCAAGTACGACGTCATCCTGTGCGAGTACCACTTCGACGGCGAGGAGACAGGCCAGGACCTGCTCGAGCAGATTGCTGCAAACCGCCTGCAACCGCCGCCCACCATCTTCATCATGGTGACGACCGAGGCGAACTACCCGCGCGTGATGAGCGTGGCGGAGATCACGCCGGACGAATACCTGCTCAAGCCCATCCAGACCGCGCAGTTGTCCGAACGCCTGGAAAAGGCCTTCAATCGCCGCAATGCGCTGATGGAGCTGCACGAGCTACTTTATGCCGAGCGTTATGGTGCGGCGCTGAAGACGGCGCAGGGCATGTTGAGTGGCGGTTCGCGCTATGCCAGCGATGTGGCCAAGATCGTTGCGCAGACCCTGTGCAGGCTCAAGCGCTATAACGAGGCGGCCGCGTTCTACAAGCATATCGTCAAGACCAAGCAGCTGGCCTGGGCCAAGTTCGGCCTGGCCAAGATGAGCATCCTGCAGGGCGACGATGCGACGGCCGAGGCGATGCTGGTGGACGTGATCAACCAGCACCTGCGCTATATGCCCGTGTACGACTTTCTGGGCAGCTTCTATATGGAGCGCAACCGCCACGCCGAGGCCCTGGCCATTACGGAGCGGGCGCTGGAGATTTCGCCGCACAGTGTGGACCGCATGCAGGTGGCCGGGCAGCTTGCCTTCGGCCTGGGCAATGCGGAGAAAGCGGCCAGCCACCTGGAGCGCGCCGTCTCGTTGCGCAATACAACGGCCGAACTGAGCATACGCACCTTGTTCCTGCTTGCCTCCCTGCGCTACGAGGAAGGCAATAGCGCAGCCGGTGGCAGCATGGTGAAGCAGCTGCGCGCCAAGGTGGCCGACTTCGCCAACCTGCCCGACCAGTACGGTATGAACGAACGGCAAGCGGAGCGCTACGCGGAACTGGGCTCGGCGCTGGAAGTGATGTTCAACCAGCCGCTGGCAGCCATCGACCTGATGCGCGCGTTGGCCGGGCAGTGGGGCCAGCTGGACTTTGACCTGGGCTTCGCGCAGGACTATCTGGCCGTCGTGGCCCGGCTCTATACAGAGGACCTGGGGCCGACCTTGAGCGACTGGGTACGCCCGATCGCGCTGCGCTTTATTACAGGCGAGGCCGTGCGCGAGCTGTTTACCGTGCGTCTGGGCAGCTGCAGCCAGTTGGTCGGCGTGGTGAACGAGGAAGCAAAGGAAGTCGAGAGCATCATGGCCCTGGCGGCCAAGCTCCAAGAAGAAGGCAAGCCGCGCCAGGCGGCCGACTCCTTGCTCGTCGACGGCCAGCGCAGCCTGAACAACCGGGTATTGCTGGCTGCGGCCGAAGCCGCTGCGAAGCTTGACCCCGCCGAGTCCGACAGCGCCCTGCGCGAACAGGCCGACGCCTGCCTCAAGCTGATGAATCCACCGGCGGACGATGCGACCTATCTACGCCTGACCAGCAGTATGGCGGCTGAGACGAAGGGCTGAACGGGCCTAGGGAGTCTCTGATCAAATACCCGGGTACTGAATCAGAGGCTACCTAGCGGACAGTTGTCCAAATTTGGTCATATCGCGCTGCTAGACTGGCGTGATTGCGATGCCTCTCCCCACCGCCGTGACCACGCAGGACAACGCCGCCGATGCCCAGGCGCTCAAGCAGGAACTCGACCGTGTCCTCCGCGAGGACACGCTGAACCCCGTATTCCAACCCATTGTCTCACTGCGCGACGGCAGCATCTTCGGCTACGAGGGCTTGATCCGCGGCCCCTCGAACAGCCCCCTGCATTCGCCACTGGCGCTGCTGCAGACGGCCGACCGTTTCGGCCAGTTGATCGACGTCGAGCGCGTCTGCCGCCGCACCACGCTACGCCGCTTCAGCGCGCTGGGGCTCGACGCCACCGTCTTCGTCAACGTCAGCCCAGACAGCTTGCTCGACCCGCAGCTGCAACCGGATAGTGCGCTGGCGCTCCTGGCCGAACTGGGCCTGCAGCCCGAGCGTGTGGTGATCGAGCTGACGGAAATGCGCCCCATCCTGGACTACGGCGCCGTACGGGCCGAGCTGGATCGCTTCAAGACTGTAGGCGTACCCGTGGCCATCGACGACCTAGGCGAGGGCTTCGCTACGCTGCGGCTTTGGTCGGAGCTGCGCCCCAACTTCGTCAAGATCGACAAGCATTTCATCAGCGGCCTCCACCTCGACCCGGTCAAGCAGCAGTTCGTCGCCGCTATCCAGCGCATCGCCAGCGAATCTGGCACGCGCACGATCGCGGAAGGCATCGAACTGATCGAGGAGCTGCACCTGGTGAAGAAGCTGGGACTGGACTATGCCCAGGGCTTCTTCCTGGGCCGACCGGAAGCGGCGCCGCGCACGCGCATCGGCCCGGAGGCACTGCAGGTCATCCGTGATGGTGAGCAGACGAGTCGCTCGCGTAACCTGCTTAACCGCAGCAACCAGATTGCCCGCAACCTGCTGCGCGACAATCTGGTGGTGTCGCTGCAGACCACCAATGAACAGGTCTACGAGCTGTTCAACACGCAACCCGACCTGTATTCCCTCACGGTACTCGACGCCAGGCATTCCCCTGTCGGCGTCGTGCGGCGCGCGCAGCTGATCGAGGCCTTCGCCCGGCCGTTTGCGCGTGAGCTGTACGGCAAGCGGTCCTGCACGCAGCTGATGGACCGCCATCCGCTGGTGGTCGACGCCTCGCTCAGCTTGGCCGCCCTATCCCAGCTTGTCGTGGCAGCCGACCGGCGCTACCTGGTGGACGGCTTCGTGATCACCGACAACGGCCGCTATATCGGCGTGGGCACGGGGCACGACCTGATGCGGGCGCTGACCGAGCTGCAGATCAACGCTGCGCGCTACGCCAACCCCTTGACGCTGCTGCCAGGCAACGTGCCCATCAACGAGCGTATCGACGAGCTGATCGAGCAGGACACACCTTTCGTCGCCGTCTTTGCCGACCTCAACCACTTCAAACCCTTCAACGATGTGTATGGCTACCCGCGCGGCGACGATGTGATCCAGCTGCTCGGGCACCTGCTGATCAGGTTTTTTGACAGCGAGCGGGATTTTGTCGG
>JAFAKZ010000225.1 GCA_019234745.1 Burkholderiales bacterium | reverse complement strand
CAAGCTGATCCAACCGGGCAGCCGCGTGCGTTATCGTATCCTGGCGGCCGGTAGCACAAGCCAGGTCGATACCCTGCGCAACTGGATCAAGCCGCGCCTGGGCCGTGGCGAGCGCTTGGAAGATATCCGCGAATCGCGCCCGGAACTTCGCACGGCCTTGGATAGGGCAGAGCGCTTCCTGCGCCTGTCGGCCCTGATGGGTGTGTTCCTGGCGGCGGCCGCCATCGCACTTGCGGTAAGGCGCTACACAGAACGGCATCTCGATGCCGTCGCGCTGTTGCGCACCCTGGGTATGGTGCAGAGCCAGATCGTGGCCCTGTTCCTGCGCCAGTTCATTGCCATGGCGATCTTGGCCGTGACGGTAGGCGTGACGGTTGGCTGGCTGACGCAGTTTGCCCTGGCCTACGCCATACGTGGCGTGTTCGATCGCGTGCTGCCGCCAGCAGGCTTCGAGCCGGCACTGGCCGGCGCTGCCGTGGGTGTGACGCTCCTGCTGGGCTTCTGCCTGCCGCCACTGCTGCGTCTGCGCAATGTATCGGCCCTGCGCGTACTGCGGCGCGACGTCCTGCCGCCTGGGAATGCGCCCCTGGTATTCGGCCTGGGGGTGGCGGCGCTGGCCGGCTTGATTGCCTGGCAGGCGGCCGACGCCAAGCTCGCCGTGGTCGTGTTGGCTGGCTTCGCCGGTACCGTACTCATCGCCATGGCCGCCGCCTGGGGCCTGGTCTGGCTTACACCGCGCCTGCCGCTGCCAGCGTCCGCCGGCTGGCGCTTTGGTCTCGCTAATGTCGCACGGCGGCGCGGGTTGTCGGTGGCGCAGATCGTCGCGCTATGCCTGGGTCTGACGGCGCTTTTGCTGCTTACCGTCGTGCGCAACGACCTACTCGCCAGCTGGCAGCAGTCCGTGCCGGCCAGTGCGCCCAACCATTTCATCATCAATATCCAGCCGGAACAGCGTGAGCAGCTGGCGACGGAATTCCGCACGGCCCATATCGCCGTGCCGCAGTTTGCCCCCATGATCCGCTCGCGCCTGCTCTCCATCGCCGGCCGGCCCGTGGGCGAGCGCCAGTACCAGGGCGAGGCGGCCAAGCGGCTGGCGGAGCGGGAGTTCAACCTGTCCTGGGGGGAGCCGGAACGCGACGACAATCGCACCATGCAGGGCCGCACACTGCTTGAGACTGAGAGAGGCTGGGCGGTAGAGGAGGGCATGGCGAAGACGCTGGGCATCAAGCTGGGTGATGTATTGGTGTTCGACGTGGCCGGCACGCAGTTCACTGCGCCCGTCGTGTCCATCCGCAAGGTGAACTGGGACTCCTTCCGCGTGAACTTCTTCGTGGTGGGCACGGAGGCGCTCTTGCGCGACCAGCCGGCCAGCTATGTGGTGAGCTTCCATCTGGACGATAGCCAAGCGGGCTTCGTGAGCAAGCTCACGCGCGGCTACCCGAACCTGACCGTGGTCGACGTCTCCGTCATCGTCGCCGAAGTGCAGCACGTGCTGGACCGCGTACTGGCGGCCGTGCAGATCGTGTTCGCCTTCAGCCTGTTCGCCGGCCTCGCCGTGCTCTACGCGGCCACGCTGGCAACGCACGACGAGCGCAAGCGCGATGCGGCGATCTTGCGTACCCTGGGGGCGAGCCGGAGCATGGTACGGCAGGCGGCGAGCGCGGAGTTGCTGTTGGTGGGCGGTTTGGCTGGCTTGCTGGCCGCGGGAGCTGCCCTGGCGACGGGCTTTGCTGCGGCCAAGCGGCTGTTGGATTTGCCGCCCCATGTATCCTGGTGGCTGCTGTTCGTTGGCCTGCTGGCGGGAGCCTTGGCCTCGCGCCTCGCGGCGACGCCTTTGCTGAATCGGGTGCTGCGTACGCCACCATTACGTGCGCTGCGTTGAATCGGCAAATCGGCGTCCTAGGTTGGGCTTCGCGTAGCTCAGCCCAACCTACGTTGTACTACGCAACCAAAGTTTGAATCATGCGCAGGCCGGCTCATTCCCTTTGCGGGTGCAAGGGGAGAGGGCCGGTTGGTGCGTGCTTGGCCATTCGTGCTTCGTAGAGCTAGTCCGGCCAAATCTATCCACGAAACGCAAGCAATAGACGGTAAAATCGGCAGCTACATTTCCGACCGCCTTTCGCTCGAATCCCGACAATGACCGACCCTACGCTAGACCTGACCCAGCAACTGATCGCCATCAACTCCACCACCCCCGAGGATGGCGGCTGCCAGGGCATGATGATTCGTCGGCTGGAGGCGCTGGGGTTCACCATTGAGCGCATGCGCCATGGCGAGGTCGACAACTTCTGGGCGCGCCGCGGCAAGTCTGGCCCCGTGCTGTGCTTCGCCGGCCATACCGATGTGGTGCCCACGGGCCCGCACGAGATGTGGCATAGCGAGCCCTTCACGCCCACGATCAAGGACGGCCACCTGTTCGGCCGTGGCGCGGCCGATATGAAGGCCTCGCTGGCGGGCTTTATTGTCGCCATCGAGCAGTTTGTGGCGGAGCATCCCGATCACAAAGGCTCCATCGCGCTACTGATCACCTCGGACGAGGAAGGCCCGGCTGTCGACGGTACCGTGCGCGTGGTCGAAGCCCTGTCCGCACGCGGCGAAACCATCGACTACTGCATCGTGGGCGAACCGACCTCGTCGGCGAAATTCGGCGACATGATCAAGAACGGCCGGCGCGGTTCGCTCTCTGGCAAGCTCACTGTCTTCGGCGTGCAGGGCCATATCGCCTATCCGCACCTGGCCAAGAACCCGATCCATCTGGCGGCGCCCGCCATTGCCGAGCTGGCCGCCACCGTGTGGGACGAGGGCAATGAGTTTTTTCCGCCCACCACCTGGCAGATTTCCAATATTCACGCCGGCACGGGCGCGACCAATGTGATTCCCGGCTCGCTCACGCTGGATTTCAACTTCCGCTTCGGCACGGCCAGCACGGACAAGGGCCTGAAGGAACGCGTGGCGGAGATCCTGAATCGCCACGAGCTGGACTTCAATATCCAGTGGACGCTGGGCGGCCTGCCCTTCCTGACCAAGCCAGGCACGCTATCGGACGCGCTGCAGGGCGCCATCAAGGCCACCACGGGTGTGCACGCGGAACTCTCCACCACGGGCGGCACCTCGGACGGCCGTTTTATCGCCGCCATCTGTCCCCAGGTCGTCGAATTCGGGCCCATCAATGCCACC
>JAFAKZ010000491.1 GCA_019234745.1 Burkholderiales bacterium | reverse complement strand
TCATCGAGCTCGGCGCCCTCTTCCAGTTCGCCCAGTTCCTTCTGGATGGCCTTGACCTGCTCGTTCAGGTAGTACTCGCGCTGGCTCTTCTCCATCTGGCGCTTTACGCGGCCACGGATGCGCTTTTCCACCTGCAGGATGTCGATTTCCGCCTCGAGCTGCTTGAGCAGGTGCTCAAGGCGCTCGCCCACGGGGAACATTTCCAGAATGTCCTGCTTCTGCTCCAGCTTCAGCGGCAGGTGGGCCGCAATCGTATCGGCCAGGCGGCCGGCGCGTTCGATGCTGGTCAGCGAAGTCAGTACTTCGGGCGGAATCTTCTTGTTCAGTTTGACGAACTGGTCGAACTGGCCAAGCAGCGCGCGGCGCATCGCTTCCGTTTCCGTGTCCTCGGCGGCGTCGAGCGGCACAGGGCGCGCATTGGCGACGAAGAAGCCCTCGCCTTCCGTAATCGTTTCCACCAGCGCACGCTGGCTGCCTTCCACCAGCACCTTCACGGTGCCATCGGGCAGCTTCAGCATCTGCAGGATAGTCGCCACCGTGCCGACGTCGTACATGTCTTCGGCGACCGGCTCATCCTTGGAGGCGTTCTTCTGCGCCAGCAACAGGATCTGCTTGCCGGCCTCCATGGCGGACTCGAGCGCGCGTATGGACTTGGGGCGACCCACGAAGAGCGGGATAACCATATAGGGGAAGACGACGACGTCTCGCAGCGGCAGCAGCGGCAAGTCAATCGGGTGCGGCGGGAGTTCGGCGTGTTGGGACATAATGGTCACCCAGGTAATAGTTCGTTGTCTGGTAGATGGGGTATGTCCGGCCGAATTCAATCGGCCATAGCGAATGTTTACCGGTTTCGAACACGCGGCGCAACCATCCCCGGAAAAAATAAAACAGGGCCGCTTACGCGACCCTGCTTCAGGCAAATCCGCCGGACATTTCCGTGAAGACGCCCTTTGTAAGCGGCGTTCAGCAACAATGCCATGCAAAACAATCGCTTCCCGCACATCCCGCTGCCGCGGCAGGAAGGCTTGTGCGGCGCGCCCGGTCAGGCAGCCTGCGCCTGAGGATTTTCTCCGTGTACCAAAATCGGCTTGCCACCGTTTTCGATGACGTTTTCGTCGATGACGACCTTCTCCACATCGCGCTGCGAGGGCAGATCGTACATCGTCTCCAGCAAGGCACCCTCGAGGATGGAGCGCAGACCACGTGCACCCGTCTTGCGGGCCAGCGCCTTCTTGGCGATAGCGCTGAGCGCTTCTTCGCGCACTTCCAGTTCTGCACCTTCCAACTCGAACAGCTTCTGGTACTGCTTGACCAGCGAATTCTTCGGTTCGGTCAGGATGGTAATCAGGGCAGCTTCGTCCAGCTCGTCCAGCGTCGCCACAACAGGCAGCCGGCCGACAAATTCCGGAATCAGGCCGAACTTGATCAGGTCTTCCGGTTCCGTCTCGCGCAGCACCTTGCCCACGGCTCGGCCGTCGTCCTTGGACTGCACTTCCGCGCCGAAGCCGATACCACCGCGTTGCGAGCGCTGGCGGATGATCGTGGCCAGGCCATCGAAGGCGCCACCACAGATGAACAGGATGTTCGTCGTATCGACCTGCAGGAATTCCTGGTTCGGGTGCTTGCGGCCACCAGAGGGCGGGATGGAGGCAACGGTGCCTTCCACCATCTTCAACAGCGCCTGCTGCACGCCTTCGCCGGACACGTCGCGGGTGATAGAGGGGTTGTCCGACTTGCGCGAAATCTTGTCGATTTCGTCGATATAGACGATGCCGCGCTGCGCCTTTTCCACGTCCCAGTCGCACTTCTGCAGCAGCTTGGCGATGATGTTCTCGACGTCTTCGCCAACATAGCCCGCTTCCGTCAGCGTAGTGGCGTCGGCGATCACAAAGGGTACGTCCAAGAGCCGCGCCAGCGTCTGGGCCAACAGCGTCTTGCCGGAGCCCGTCGGGCCGATCAGCAGAATGTTGGACTTGGACAGCTCGACATCGCCCATCTTGGCGACTGGATGCGCCAGGCGCTTGTAGTGGTTGTACACGGCCACGGCAAGCGACTTCTTCGCTTTCTCCTGGCCGATGACGTACTGGTCCAGCGTCTCGCGGATTTCAACGGGTGTGGGCAGCTTGTTGGCACCACCTGCCTTGCCACCTTGTGCGGCGGTACCGCCCGCTTGCATCTCTTCACGGACGATGTCGTTGCAAAGCTCAATGCATTCGTTGCAGATAAAGACCTGCGGGCCGGCGATCAGCTTTTGTACTTCGTGTTGGCTCTTGCCGCAGAACGAGCAGTAGAGCAACTTTTCCTTGTCGGACATGGCAACCTCGCCAGCTAGTCGGTGTCTGGCACCGATAAAAGACAGACGGGCCGGTCGAACGCCGGCCCGCATAAAAGACGATGCGTTACTCGGCGGACTGGCGTTCCACCAGCACTTCGTCGATCAAGCCGTAGGCCTTGGCCTCGTCAGCCGTCATGAAATTGTCGCGATCGCTGTCGCGCGTCACGTCTTCCACACTACGCCCAGTATGCTTGGCCATCAAGCTGTTCAAGCGCTCGCGCAGGCTTAGGATGAACTTGGCATGGATTTCAATATCGGTGGCTTGGCCCTGGTAGCCGCCCAGCGGCTGGTGGATCATGACCGTCGAATTCGGTAGCGCAAAGCGCTTGCCGCGGGCGCCGGCCTGCAGCAGGAATGCGCCCATGCTGGCAGCCATGCCGATACACAGGGTCGATACCTGCGGCTTGATGAATTGCATGGTGTCGTAGATCGACATGCCGGCGGAAATGGAGCCACCCGGGCTGTTGATGTACAGCGAAATGTCCTTGTCTGGATTCTCGGATTCCAGGAAGAGCATCTGCGCAACAACTAGATTGGCCGTAGCGTCGTCCACGGGGCCGACCAGGAAAATCACGCGTTCCTTCAAAAGGCGCGAGTAAATATCGTAGGCGCGCTCACCGCGACCGCTCTGCTCAATCACCATCGGCACATAGCCGAGGCCCTGCGGTTCGGTGTGGCGGCTCGTCCAATCGGCGGGGTTCCAGTTGCTCATGCTGTCCTGTCTTCTAATGAAAGTAATCGGGCGGTCGCGAAAGAAAAGGGCTCGACGGCTCCCGGAAAAGTGGGAGCGGACGAGCCCGTTTTCAAGACCTGTCGGCGTCGATTACGACTGCTGGCCCATCAGTTCGCTGAAGGACATTGCCTTGTCGACGGTCTTGGCCTGCGTGTAAACGAACTCGACGACATTGTCTTCGAGTGCGAGCGACTCCGGCGCTTCCAGGCGGTCACGGCTGGCATAGTACCACTTCACGACTTCTTCCGGATGTTCGTAGCTCTCGGCCATTTCTTCGATGATGGTCTTGATCTGTTCCGGCTTGGCTTGCAGGCTATTGGCGCGCACGATTTCGGCCAGGATCAGGCCCAGGCTGACGCGGCGCTTGGCCTGCTCTTCGAAGGCTTCCTGCGGGAACGGGATGTTCTTCGGATCGAAGCCACGCTGTTGCATCTCCTGCATGGCTTGCTCGGCCAGACGTTGAACTTCCATTGCCACCAGGGCCTTGGGCAGGTCGATCGGCGTGATGTCCAGCAGCGCCTGCATCACAGCTTCCTTAGCCTTGGCCGACAGGCGGCGCTTCACTTCGCGCTCGACGTTCTTGCGGATTTCGTCACGCAGCTTGGCCACGTCGCCGTCTTCCACGCCCAGGGCGCGGGCGAAGTCGGCATCGATTTCCGGCAGTTGCGCAGCGGCAACGTTCTTCACCGTGACGACAAACTCGGCCGTCTTGCCAGCTACGTCTGCACCGTGATAGTCGGCCGGGAAGCTCAGTGGGAAGGTCTTGCTCTCGCCTTCCTTCAGGCCTAGCACGGCCGCATCGAACTCGGGCAGCATCTGGCCTTCGCCAACCTGGAACGCGAAGTTATCGCTCGAACCGCCAGCAAAGGCAACGCCTTCGATCGTGCCCTTGAAGTCGACGATCACGCGGTCGCCCTTTTCTGCCGCGCGTTCTACGCGGTCGAAGCGGGTGCGCTGCTTACGCAGGATATCGATGGTCTTATCGATTTCTTCGTCCGTCACATCCAACACGGGGCGCTCGATTTCCTTGGCAGCCAGGTCGCCGATCTTCACTTCCGGATAGACTTCGAACGTGGCGCTGAAGGCGAAGTTGCCGTCGGTGGCAGGCTTGCCTTCGAAGCGGGGGTAACCGGCAACGCGCAGCTGGTTGGCTTGCACGGCGCTGGCGAACGCTGCCTGTACCTTCTCGCCTAGCACTTCTTCGTGCACCTTGGCGCCATAATTCTGGGCAACCATCTTCAGCGGCGCTTTGCCAGGACGGAAGCCCTGGATACGTGCCGTGCGGGCAACGCCCTTCAGGCGTGCGTCGACTGCGGTTTGAATGTCAGATGCCGGAATGGCGAAATCCAGGCGGCGTTCCAGTTGGCCCAGCGTTTCCAGATGTGCTTGCATGGTCAAATCGATCCTAATAAACCCATTGGCAGCCCAACGGTCCAATTCACTCAAACCCCGCCGCAGGCCCTTGCCAACGACGACGTAAAACATTTGGTGCGAGAGGGGGGACTCGAACCCCCACACCTTGCGGCGCTGGAACCTAAATCCAGTGCGTCTACCAATTCCGCCACTCTCGCGTTCAACCGCTCCGCGCGCTTGCGGCAATTTGCCACCAGACAACCGTAGCGGATGAAGAATCGGCGATTATATGCGAGACGCGGAAGAAAAAACAAACCCGTCCGGCAGCATACTCGCAGGAAGACAACAGATCGCCCCCTGTCGCCAGCCACCGCATGAACGTTGGTGCCATCCATGTGTCATACTGCGCCCGATTTTTTCGAACCTACCGAGACAGCCCGCCTTGAGCACGCTGCGTATATTCCTCGACGACGCCAGCCTTCCCTTCTCGACATTGAGCGAGCTGGATTGGCGCATGATGGACGCGACCCACCACGGTCGCGGCCGCACGACCCTTGCAGACTTGCCGCATGCGCGCCGGGTCGAAGTGTTCCTCCCCCCATCTCTTGCACTACGCTCCAGCGTCACGCTGCCGCCAGGCGGGCGACGCCAGGCACGCAAGCTGCTCGGCCATGCGCTCGATACGGTGCTGCTGGGTGAACCAGGGGACCAGCACTTCGCCTACCGGCTAGACGGCGATCGCTGCGACGTGGTCTCCATCGAACGTGCCGTTGTATCGGGCATCCTCGCCACGCTAGCGGAGCGCCGCATACGGCCGACCGCAATGTATATGGCGGACGCGCTGTTGCCCGCAGACGGCGCTACGTTGTTGTGGTATCGCCACGGTTGGACTCGTCGCGTGGGTGAAGAATCGCAATGGTTCGACGCGGCCACACCAAGCGAGTGCCCGCCGCTCTTGGCTAGCCAGATCAGCGGTATCGAGCATCTCACCCTGGCATTCGGTGCAGAACCGCAAGCCGAAGTGAACCTGGCCGCCTGGACCGCCGCCTGCGGCGTCGACGTCACGATGGGGCACGGCGACGCGTTGGCCGCACCGCTGGCGAGCGAGGCTATCAACCTACTGCAGGGCGAATTTGCCGCCGGCCCGCAGGTCGACCTCGATCTCAACCGCCTACGGCCCACTGTCATTCTGGCCGGCGCGACGTTCGCGATTTTTGTATTGTTCTGGTTTGGCCAGTGGATAAGTTGGCGTGGCGAGGAGAAGAACCTGAGCCACAGCATGGTCGCCGCCTATGCCGCGGCCTTTCCCGGGGAGCCTCAGCTAGACAGCTCGCTATTGGCTGCCCGACTGCAGCAGAAATTGCGCAACCGCAATGCGGGCGGCGCCAAGGACTCGGTCAGCCAGTTGGTCGCCGCAGCCGACAAGCTGCGTAACGCCGGCGGCGCACGGCTCGTCTCCCTGGAGTACAAGCCGGGCCGCATCGACGCCGAGTATCTTGGCAAACCTGAGCAGCTGCAACCGCTTGTCCAAGCCCTCAGCGCCTTTGGCAAGGCGGAAATACACCCAGTAGGACCGGATCACGCCGGCCTCAGCCTGATGATCCGATCATGAACAAGCATCTCGCCCCTCTCCTGGCATTCTGGAAGCAGCGCGCACCGCGCGAACGGGCCATCCTGGCGGCAGGCTTGGCGGTTCTGATATTCGCCCTGCTCTACTCCCTGATCATTGCGCCGGTTGCCAAGCAACGCAAACATCTGGAGCAGACGCTTCCGCTGCTGCGTGCCGAAGCGGCACGCTTTGCGCGCGACGTCGCCTCTGTCAAGGGCCAAGTGAATACCGCGAGCCCGGCTGACATGGCTCTGCTGGTACAAAGTGCCGGGCTGCCGGATGCGGCGCATATAGCCAGCCCGGACAGCAAGCATGCCTCGCTTGACGGCAAGGGGCTGCCCTGGGCCAATGTCACGCAGCTGCTTGCCGACGCACGCAGCCAGGGCTGGACCCTCACCCGGTTCATTGTCAAATCGCCTGACGGCGGCGCCATGGTGGACGTCAACGCGGAGTGGACGCGATGAACCGCATTTCCCGCCTGCAATACCTGTTGCTAGCACTGCTGATCGTGCTCTTCCTTATTCTACGCACACCGGCTTCCATTTTCGGCGCCATCGTGTCCGGCGCCACGGGTGGCCAGATTAGGCTCGCGGCCGCCAGTGGTTCGCTGTGGCGCGGCAGTGCACAGCCGCTGTTGTACGACCATGCGCTGGGCGAGCAAATGCAGTGGGCTTGGCAGCCACGCGAATTGCTGCACGGGCGACTGAGCTACGAGTTGCATCTGGATGGTGGCCAGGCCAATGTCGCCTTCGGGCTGCATGATTTGATGCTGTCCCAGGTAAACCTGAACCTGGCTGCCGATCCGATCTTCGCGCTGGACGAGCGCAGCCGTACCTACGGACTTACTGGGCAATTGCACCTGAGCACGGATGGCTTCCGCCTGCGCAACAACATGCCCGACGGCACGCTGACTATCGACTGGCACAACGCAGGCTCCAGCCTCGCGCCGTCAGTTGACCCGCTTGGCGACTATCGCTTGACGGCCACGGCCGGCGACAAGGCCTGGGACCTGCATCTGAATACGCTCACCGGCCGCCTCGTGCTCAATGGCAACGGCAAGTGGAGCGCGAGCGAGGGCCTATCCACCGAGATCAGCCTGCGCGCTGCACCCGGCTCGGAGGCGGCGCTCTTTCCCTTTCTGTCGCGTGTCGGACCAGGCGCACCGGACGCCGAACGACGCCTACCGCTCCGCCTGAGTTGACTGCTGATTGACGGATCACCGCCGCACGTCGCGGCGGCTGTCTTGGTGGTAAGGCCAGTTTACGCCCGGCGGACTGCGCTACAATGCGGGCTTCCTCCCAAGCGTAAACCTGCCGCGCCATGATCCCGCTCCCCCCTAGCCACCTGATTGCCCAGCAAGTCGCCAACGCCCTCGCGGAGGACATCGGTCGCGCCGACTGGACGGCGATGCTGATCCCTGCCGACAAGCAGGCCAATGCATCGATCCTGTCGCGCCAGGCCGCGGTCATCTGCGGCACAGCTTGGGTCGAGACCTGCTTCCAGCAGGTCGACACCGCGGTCGCTATTCGCTGGCATGTGCAGGATGGTCAGAAAGTCGAGCCGAACACCTTGTTGTGCGAGATTAGCGGCCCTGCCCGCGCCCTGTTGACGGCTGAGCGCTGTGCGCTGAACTTCCTGCAGTCGCTATCGGCGGTCGCTACGGAAACGCAGCGCTATGTCAATGCGGTCGCCGGCACGCGTGCCAAGATATACGACACACGCAAGACTCTACCGGGCCTGCGGCTAGCGCAAAAATACGCGGTACGAGTGGGTGGTGGCGAAAATCAGCGTATCGGCTTGTACGACGGTATTTTGATCAAGGAGAACCATATTGCGGCAGCCGGCGGTATTGCGGCGGTGATGGAGGCGGCCATCGCGCTTGCCCCAAGCGATGTAAGCATCCAGATCGAGGTGGAAAACCTGGCAGAACTGGAAGAGGCCCTGCAGGCAGGGGCGAAGTCCGTTCTACTCGACAACATGAGCCTGGCCGATATGCGTGAAGCCGTCGCGCGTAGTGCTGGCCGGGCAGTGCTGGAAGCGAGCGGCGGTGTTGATCTGAAAACGGTGCACGCCATCGCCGAAACGGGTGTCGATCGCATCTCGATCGGCAAGTTGACTAAGGATATCCAGGCGCTCGACCTTTCGATGCGCCTGCAATTATGCGATTGAATCAAAAGTTATTTGAGCAAGAGCCCATATGGCTGTGAAATTCAAATCATGTAGAGAATCATATATTAATGCCCGCCATTTTCGCGGGCATTTCTTTTGCGTCATTTTTCCGTAACAGCGCGGAACAATAATATGTCCCGCCACATGCCTGATGCCGCGTTTGCGCAGTAAGCAAGCGGCGCATGCGGCCGGGTAACCGGGCAAGAATAAAAATCAAGAACCCTGCAGGCCTGTCTGATTAGCAACTGGTACTCACACCGCTTTGTGACGCATCGCGAGCGTGGCCTCGTCCATGACGCGAGGAGTGTTCACACCAATATCAATCGAACAATTGGAAGGAATCAGGGAATCATGAAGAAAACCACGGCAGCCCTAAGCCTCATCGCCAGCGCGCTCGCATCGAGCGTATTCGCAGCCACCCCGACGATCGGCTCCGGCGGCGAAGGCGCAGTCCCCACTGGCGTTCCGGCACTGAACCACGTTTTCGTCATCATGATGGAAAACCATGGCGCCTGGCAGATCTTCCAGAACCCAAACGCCCCTTTCATCAACGGCATGATCCGTTCGTCCAACGTTGCTGCCAACTACTTCGCCGTGGCCCACCCCAGCCTGACGAACTACCTGGAACTGAACGGCGGTTCCAACTTCGGCATCCAGA
>JAFAKZ010000334.1 GCA_019234745.1 Burkholderiales bacterium | reverse complement strand
CGGCGCGAGGCGCCGCTGGGCTTCCGCATCGGCGGCCAGGTGACGGAACGCTATGTGGAACTGGGCCAGCATGTGGCAGCAGGGCAAGCCCTGTTCCGCTTGGATGGCCGCGATGTGGCCCTGCAGACGGCTTCGGCGCAAAGCCAGCTGGAGAAGGCGCGGCTCGATTACGAGCGTTCCAAGCAGCTCAAGGAAAAGGGCTTTATCAGCCAGGCCAGCGTGGACCAGACCAAGGCCGCTTTCGATGTAACGCAGGCGCAGTACAAGCTGGCGGCGAACCAGGACGGCTATGCCGTACTGAAGGCCGAGCACGCTGGCGTTGTGACGGCACTGAATGCAGAAGTCGGCCAGGTGGTCGGCGCCGGCCAGCCCGTGGCGACAGTGGCGGAAGATGGCGAGCGCGAAGTGGCCGTGAGCGTGCCGGAATCGCGCGTGGATGAACTGCGCCGCGCCGGCCAGCTCGACGTGACGATCTGGGCCAACCCAGGCAAGCACTATCAGGGCAAGTTGCGCGACCTGGCCGTCGATACTGACCCAGCCACGCGCACCTACGCGGCGCGCATCACCATCGCCGAACCGGACGATGCCGTGCGCCTGGGTATGACGGCCAATGTGACGCTACCCACCGCTGATGGCAAGCAGGGTTACGCACTGCCGCTGACGGCCATCTACGACCTGGACGGCCAACCCAAGGTTTGGCTGGTGGATGGCAAGAGCAATCGCGTCAGCTTGCACGCCGTGCAGATCGGTGCTGCGCACGACGAATCCGTGCTGATCGACGCGGGCCTCAAGGCCGGCGACATCGTCGTGACCGCCGGCGCGCATCTGCTGCACGCTAACGAGCTGGTGCGGCTTGCGGAAAGCCAGCTTACTCGCCCCTGAGTATCCAATCCCCTATCTAAAGCAATCCATCGGTTGGCGCCTGTATCCGTGATACAGCCGTCGAGCCGAGGGCTAGACACACCCTGAAGGCTCAGGACGACCTGGGCCAAGCGGAGGCGGCATGCAAAGGTTCAACTTGTCCGAATGGGCGCTCAAGCATCAGCAGCTCGTTCTGTATTTCATCATCGTCCTGATGATTGCCGGTGGCTTGGCCTACACCAAGCTCGGGCAGAAGGAAGACCCGGAATTCACCTTCAAGGCCATGATCGTACAGGCCTACTGGCCCGGTGCCTCGGCGCGCGAGATGGAACTACAGGTGACGGACAAGCTGGAGCGCAAGCTGCAGGAAGTGCCGGAGATCGACTACATCCGCAGCTACTCCAAGCCGGGCGAGAACCAGCTCTTGATCAGCCTGCGTGAGGATTTGCCGCCCAAGGATGTGGCCAACGTCTGGTACCAGGTGCGCAAGAAGCTCAACGACATCCACCAGAACCTGCCGCAAGGGGTACAGGGACCCTTCTTCAACGACGAATTCGGCGACACCTACGGCAATCTGTACGCCTTCACCAGTGATGGATTCAGCTATGCCGACCTGAAGAAGTTCGCCGACGCCTCGCGCGATGAATTCCTGCGCGTGCCGGATGTGAACAAGGTGGACTTTATCGGCGTGCAGGATGAGCGCATCTATGTTGAGACCTCGTCCGCCAAACTCGCCTCGCTCGGCATCGACCCGCAGCTCGTGTTCCAGACGCTGCAGGCCACCAACGCCATGTTGCCGGCCGGTACGGTGGAGACGAAGAGCGAGCGTATTGCGCTGCGCGTGACGGGCGAATTCAATTCCGTCGAGGCCATCCGCAATATCGGCCTGCACGCGAACGGCCGCACCTTCCGCCTGGGCGACGTGGCCAACGTCTACCGCGGCTATATCGACCCGCCCACCATGAAGCTGCGCTACAACGGCCACGAGGCCATCGGCCTGGCCGTGAGCATGCGCCGCGGCGGCGACGTGATCCAATTGGGCAAGCAACTCGACAAGGCCCTGGTGCGCATCCGCAAGGAATTGCCCGTGGGTGTGGAGCTGCACGCCGTATCGGACCAGCCCAAGGTCGTGCACGAGTCCATCAACGAGTTCGTGAAGAGCCTGGTGGAAGCCGTCGCCATCGTGCTGATCGTGTCCTTCCTCTCGCTGGGTCTGCGCACCGGCATCGTGGTGGCGCTCTCCATCCCGCTCGTGCTGGCGATGACCTTCCTCGCCATGTACGCCTTCGGCATCGACCTACAGCGCGTGTCGCTGGGTGCGCTGATCATCGCCCTGGGCCTCCTGGTGGACGATGCCATCATTGCGGTCGAAATGATGGCGCTCAAGCTGGAACAGGGCTGGGACCGCCTGCGCGCCGCCACCTACGCCTATAGCTCCACTGCCTTCCCCATGCTCACGGGCACGCTGATCACGGCGGCCGGCTTTATGCCCGTCGGCCTGGCGCGCTCCAATGCGGGCGAATACACGGTGTCCATCTTCGAAGTGGTGGGCATCTCGCTGATCCTATCCTGGCTCGTGGCCGTCGTATTTACCCCCTACCTGGGCTACAAGCTGCTGCCTGAGATGGCGCACCACGGTGACGAAGATGCCGTCTACCAGAAGCCCTTCTATGCGCGCTTCCGTAAGCTGGTCACCTGGTGCCTGGCGCATCGCAAGACGGTGATCGCCGTCACCGTCGGTGCCTTCGCCGTCGCCATCGCTGCGTTCAACTTTGTACCCAAGCAGTTCTTCCCCTCGTCCGACCGCCCCGAATTGATGGTGGACATGTGGCTGCCGCAAGCCGCGACCTTCGCCGAGACGCAAGGCCAGGTGCAGGCCATCGAAGCCAAGCTGAAGGGCGACCCGGACGTGGTGAGCGTGACCAGCTATGTGGGCAACGGCGCGCCACGCTTCTTCCTACCCTTGGACCAGCAGCTGCCTAACCTGAACTTCGCCCAGCTCACCGTGATGACGCGTGATGAGCATGTGCGCGAGACCGTCGCCGCC
>JAFAKZ010000051.1 GCA_019234745.1 Burkholderiales bacterium | reverse complement strand
TGCCAAGGCGCACGCCGATGCCGGTGCCGCCATGGTACTGATGGAGATGGTGCCCGCAACGCTGGCCCGCGAGATCACGGCGCTGGTGTCCGTCCCCACCATCGGCATCGGCGCCGGTGTGGACGTGGACGGCCAGGTGCTGGTCGTGTACGACATGCTGGGCGTGTACCCGGGCAAGAAGGCGCGCTTTGTGAAGAACTTCATGCACGGCGTGACCAGCATCCAGGGCGCCATCGAAGCCTATGTACGCGAAGTGAAAGCGAAGACCTTCCCCGCCACCGAACATAGCTTCTAGACCCAGCCGGGATTAGATGTTCTACTCGCTGGCAATCGGCCTATACCGCCGCCGCATCTCGCCCTACAAGGGCTTCAAATGCGCGTCGGCGCGCTACCACGGCGAACAGTCCTGCTCCAACGCGATCGAAGCCATTCTCAACGAATACGGGCCTTGGCGGGGCTGGTCGCTGATCCGCGCGCAATTCGCGCGCTGTCGCGCTGCCAGTGTGGCTTTGGCCCAGGCCAATGACGAGAATCCACTACCCGCGGGTACGTCCCATGAAGATCGAGCAGAGGAAGAGCCCGGTCGCGATTGCTGGGGTAGGCCGCGCAAGCGCCGCCGGCAACGTCGCGAACCCGTGCGCCGGGAAGATTGCGGCGGCACCCTGGTTGGCGGCGACTGCAGCCCTGGCTACTCTACCTGCGACGATCTGGCCTGTGGCATCGAGGCGGGCGACCTTGCCTGCGCCAGCTTCGACGCGGCGGGCGAGGTATTTTCCAATTGCGAAATCGGCAGCTGCGAATTCGGCGCTTGCGATTTCTCCTGATTGCCGTCATATACAGCAGATCGTCCGAAGGAGTTTCACCGTGCAGATCTTCACCACCGTTGCCGAATTCCGCGCCTGGCGCAAAACGGCAGGCTACCTGGCCTTCGTCCCCACCATGGGCAATCTGCACGAGGGCCATATCTCGCTGTGTGCGGCCGCCAAGGCGCGTGGCGGCAAGGTGGCCGTGTCCATCTTCGTCAACCCGCTGCAGTTCGGCCAGGGCGAGGACTACCAGTCCTACCCGCGCACCTTCGAGGAAGACTGCGCCAAGCTCGAAGCAGCCGGGGTCGACGCCCTGTTCCACCCCACCGTCGACCAGCTCTACCCGCGCGTGGAGCAGCAATACAAGGTGGAGCCGCCCGCCATCCAGGACGAGCTGTGCGGCCACTTCCGCCCCGGCCATTTCCGCGGCGTGGCGACGGTGGTCACCAAGCTGTTCAATATCGTGCAGCCCGATAGCGCCATGTTCGGCAAGAAGGACTACCAGCAGCTCAAGGTGATCGAGGGCATGGTGGCGGACCTCGACATGCCGGTGGAAATCGTCCCCGTCGACACGGGCCGGGCCGACGACGGCCTCGCGCTGTCCTCGCGCAATGGCTACCTCACCGCGGAGGAGCGCGCCGAAGCGCCGCGCCTGTACCGCAACCTGAAGAAGATCGCCGATGCGCTTGCTGCGGGTGCAACTGACTTTGTGCAGCTCACGCAGGCCGCCCGCGCCGATCTGGAAAACCACGGCTGGCGCGTGGACTACGTGGAAATTCGCGACCAGGATCGGCTGGAGCACGCCCGCCCTGGCGACAAGCGCATGGTGGTACTCGCCGCCGCGCGCCTGGGCAAGCCGCGCCTGATCGACAACCTCGAAATCGAACTATGAATACGGCGCCGATCAGGCAATACCTGCTGGGCCTGCAGGACAGCATCGTGAATGGCCTGGAGGCGGCCGACGGTGGCAGCTTCCAGCGCGATGAATGGCAGCGCCTGGCCGGCGGTGGCGGCATCACCCGCATCATCGAAGGCGGCGACCTGTTGGAGCGCGGCGGCGTGGGCTTTTCCCATGTGCTGGGCGACAAACTGCCGCCCTCGGCCAGCGCGCACCGCCCGGAACTAGCCGGCCGCGCGTGGGAGGCCATGGGCGTGTCGCTGGTCATGCACCCGCGCAACCCCTATGTGCCCACCGTGCATATGAATGTACGCATGTTCCGCGCCTTCGCCGATGGCCAGGACGACGTATTCTGGTTCGGCGGCGGCATGGACCTGACGCCCTATTACGGCTTCGAGGAAGATGCCACGCATTTCCATCGTACTTGCCGCGACGCCCTGGCGCCGCATGGCGCCGACTACTACCCACGCTTCAAGCGCTGGTGCGACGAATACTTCTTCCTCAAGCATCGCGACGAACCGCGCGGCATTGGCGGCATTTTCTTCGATGACTTCGCGGAGCTGGGCGAGGACGGCAGCTTTGCCATGCTGCGCGCCGTGGGCGACGCCTTCTTGCCGGCCTACCTACCCATCGTTGAACGCCGCCGGCACCAGCAATACGGAGAACGCGAACGCGACTGGCAGGGTTACCGGCGTGGTCGCTACGTGGAATTCAACCTGGTGTGGGACCGCGGCACGCTGTTCGGCCTGCAGTCGGGCGGGCGTACCGAATCCATCCTCATGTCCATGCCGCCCGTGGTGAACTGGCGCTACGACTATCACCCCGAGGCTGGCACGCCCGAAGCTGCCTTGCTGACGGAGTTCGTCAACGGTAGGGATTGGCTGTAAGGGCCAGGCTGACTCTCCCCCCATTTGGAGGAAGGAAATCTCCGTCATGTCATGTAAACATGTGAAGCTGTCCTAAACTGGAGAGATCACATCAATCAGCGCGGATGCAGATCATGACGACTTTTAGAACCTGGCTTCGCTCGCTCCTTGCGGTACTGCTGCTCAGTACCTTGACCATGGCACCAGCGCGGGCGGCCAACCCGCCCCATGTGGCGTTGGTCATGAAGTCGCTGGCCAATCCCTTCTTCAGTGCGATGGCCGACGGTGCAAAGGCGCACGCCAAGGCCCATGCAGCCGATTACAAGCTCACCGTCACCGGCATCGACAACGAGACGGACAAAGCAGCGCAGATTCGCATCGTGCAAAAGCTGATTGCCGAGAAAGTCGACGCCATTGTGCTGGCGCCGGCCGACTCGCGTGACCTGATTCCCGTCGTGGGCCAGGCGCTGGCGGCCGGCATCCTGGTTGTGAACATCGACAACAAGCTCGACGACCGTGTGTTGGCGGAGCAAGGCATCAACGTGCCCTTTGTCGGCCCGAGCAACCGCGCAGGTTCGCGCCAGGTAGGCGAGTTTCTGGCCAAGACGCTGCATCCGCACGACAAGGTGGCGATCATCGAAGGCATATCGACCACCACAAACGCGCAGGCCCGTACAGCCGGCTTCCGCGAGGCGATGGAAGCAGTGGACGTGAATGTCGTGGCCGTACGCAGCGGCCAGTGGGAAACCAATATCGCATACAAGGTCGCGGCGGATCTGTTGCGCGAAAACGCCGATCTGAGCGCGCTGCTGTGCGGCAACGACAGTATGGCGCTGGGCGCTGTTGCAGCCGTGCACGATGCCGGCCGCGACGGTCGCGTGAAGGTGGTCGGCTATGACAATATACCGACCGTACGCCCCATGCTGGCCGATGGCCGCCTGTTGGCCACCGCCGACCAATTCGCCGGCGAACAGGCCGTATACGGTATCGAGTTGGCGCTCAAGGCGATAAAGGAAAAAACTGCTCAAACCGCCCTGCCCGCCATGGTGCAGACACCCGTCAAGCTCATCACAAAATAGTAGGTATTGGGATTCACATGCGAGGTGCGGTAGCGACCAGATTCACCATTGCCCTGCTTCTGTTTGCACTTGCGCAATGTGCCCAGGCCGCAGTGCTCACCGTGCTGGTCGAACCCTACCCGCCATTTGTCACCGAAGCCGCAGGCGGCAAACTGTCCGGTCCCTATATCGACGCCTTCGCACAATTAGCGCACCGCCGAGGCGTAGAACCGGCCATACAGTCCATGCCCGTGCGACGCGCCTTGCTGATGGCACAGAAGGCGCCTGGCACCTGTGTACTGGCCATCAACTATTCGGCGGCCGATGCCGAAGTGCTGCTCTACCTGGGCCGCATTACGCCCATTTACGTTTGGGCCTACGCACGGCACGGCGACGGGACCCGCGCCAGTTCGCTCGCTGATCTCAAGCAGTATTCCGTTGGCCTTTCCGATATTGCGGAAGTGCGCCAGATGATGGACGCCGCCAGCCTGCACTACGATGTGCTGCAGCAGAGCACGCGCGGCCTGCAGATGCTGCAGGCCCGCCGCTTCGACATACTGGTCAGCGATATCGGCCCGGAACTGGCCGCCAAGAGCGCAGGCGCGAGCCTGGATCGGCTGTTCACCGTCGCCCGCGTAGAACGTTGGCTGGCCTGCAACCCCAATACCGACCCAGCTACCCTCGCCGCGCTGCACGCTGCCCTCAAGGAGGGCCTGTTCGCGGAAGACGTGCGCGACGTGTGGTCGAAATACGGCATGGCGGATTATTTCGCCCAAGTGCGCAAGGAATGGTCGGCGACGGCGAAGCCTTAGTGCTGTTATTTGCGGCCGAGCGCATACAGCAGCAGCGACGCCGCCCGGAAAACCCGTGCGCTTACCATTTGTGAGGCCTGAAATGCCGGCTTCCCTTTATAGAATCCACTCCCCCCGCCCTCGTTGGGTGGTTGTTGCCGCTTTAGCGGCTTTACAACCACGGCAGACCCTTTACGGGTGCCGTCGCGAGTACCCGCAGGGGGTAGGCCGTGGTTCCAAGGCGCTAAAGCGCCAAGAACACACGCACGGAGCCTCGCTTCGCTCGAAGCATCAGCTCTCTTTCCTAGATGCACGACGGAATTGGTGGCACGGCATCGCACTCGTAGGTTGGTGCTAGCGCAGCGATGCCCAACGTTCACCGCGCAACGAGACGATAACGTCCACAATCGTTACCAATGTCATAGAGCGGGTTGGCTTTATCAGCCCGCCCTACAAATACCTTATCGCGGTAAACGTTGGGCATCGCTGCGCCAGCACCAACCTGCGCGGCACGCAATTGACGTTAGCGGAAGTCGCGACGGCACTTGTCCATACATGCTGGTTATCCCCGATTGCACAGCTGTAGTGCACGGCAACGGCACTACGGTCATCCGGGCGTCACATTTCCCGCTTTGTTGAAAATATTCAACACTAAAATCAACATAAACCATTGATTTATATCACTTCATGCAATGCACAAAATCGTTGCATGAGCGCCCGGGGCTCCTATAGAATCAATCAAGCCTGCTGCATTCCCAAGTGGATCGGCAGGCTTTGTTATCGAAGCGCTTGGCCGGTCGCCCCGACCCCCCATCGCGCTGCCCCCAGGCGTCGCACACCCTCGCGACGCTCGCCGTCCGGCAGAACCCG
>JAFAKZ010000065.1 GCA_019234745.1 Burkholderiales bacterium | reverse complement strand
CGCTGGTCCGCCTGCCAGCCGCTGGCCGTGGTACTGCCTTTCTGCACGAAGCTGCTGCCGGTGGATGCCCACCACGTCACGTTCGTGTTGCCGTTCTGCGGGTTGTTCACCTCCCACAGGCCGGCCTTGCCGCTGCCGTCGCCGTTGCCCAGCAGGTAGCGCGTGTCGCTTGCCCAATTGCCGACATTGCTGGTGCCAACGCTCGCCATCGATCCATCGGCCGCGGTAGTCCAAATCGTTGCGACGGCGCCACCAGTCTGATTCGGCGCAATTACGACCAATTCGGCCCTGCCGTTGCCATCCACATCGCCGACAAGGAAATGTGCGTTCGCGACCCATGCTCCAAGCACGTTGGCGGGGCCTGCGACGTAGCCGTTCGACGACTGTTGCCAGTTCTTGGCAACCGTGTTGCCGCTGGCATCCTCGTAAACCTGGAGAAACGACGTTTGTCCAGTCGCAAACATGTAGTTGCCGGCAGTCACGGCATCGGCGATGTTGTCGCTCGCCAATATGCCTTGCGCGTCATAGGTGTGGACGGCTGCCGAATCGAGCTCCTGCCCAAAAACGACGGCCGGCGTAGCGGACGTGGGAGCAGCGCCACCAGTATTGGTCGGTACCGACGGCTGGGCCGGCAAGCCCTGGGCTGTCGTGCCCTGTGTACCGAGGTTGGGCAGGCCGGGGTTCTGGTTAACGCTGCTGATAGTCATCGTGAATATCTTCCAAAAAATGCCGTCAATGCGGGTGGCGACCGATAGGACGAGCAATCCTCGTCACTCGTGTCGCGCGCCAAATGAAATGCAAAAGGCGCCCAGTGGTGTCACATCGCTGTTCCGATGCGGCGACCCACTTGGCGCCTCAAACCGAAATTCGTGATCCGTACAACATGTCCGATGATTCTGCGAACTGTTTAGAGGTAGCCGCAAAAAAATTTTTCGCGCGCCTACACCAAGCCATACAAGCCCCGACTGCCCCAAGCAGCTTGAGTTTGCGCCGGGAAACGCGGCAAAACACAAGCTCTCAGCTTCCTCTCAAATCATTGAAATGTTTGACTAAACAATATACTTACGCATACCATTCGCACGCTTTTTACATGAAAATGTTGCAAGAAGCGCTGGCGGTTACAAATAAGTTACGAAGAATGGTTGCCAGGCGGCATGCCTGGCGAGTTGTGGGGGTGGTAATTGTGGGTTCGGACGCAGTGCTGCAGCTGGTCTCCCAGCTGTTGTGGAATGCTTTGCTGATTTGCGCACCAGTGCTGGCTTTGACGTTGCTCGTGGGCTTGTTGATCAGCGTATTGCAGGTCGTGACGCAGGTGCAGGACATGTCGCTGACGTTCATCCCGAAGATCGTCACGGCTGTCGTCGCCCTCACGGTGTTCGGCCCCTGGATGCTGCGGACGCTGCTGAAGTACGCGACCGATCTGATTTCCAATATTCCTGCCTATTTCTGAGCCGCCATGCCGATTGCTATCGACGTCGGAACGGCGTGGCTCACCTCTGTGTTACTGTGCTCGCTGCGCATCGGGGCGATGTTGCTGATGACGCCCATACTGGACGGCTTCGGCATTCCTGCCCGCGTGCGCATCCTGCTGGTGGTCGCACTGTCGGCCACGCTCGTTTCCTTCCTTCCTGGCATCAAGCCGATTCCGTACGACGACACCGGAAGCGTCATCACGGCCGGCATCGGCGAGTTGTGCATCGGTGCCCTGCTGGGCTTCGCCGCACAGTGCGCGTTCGCCGCCTTTTCCTTTGCCGGCAACCTGCTCGACCAGCAATTGGGCTTTGGCCTGGCCAACGTGTTCGACCCCATGACGCGCGCGCAAAGTCCGCTGATCGCGTCCCTGTTCGGCCTCTTGGGCGTCGTACTGTTCTTCACCGTCGATGCCCATCACGCCCTGCTGCGCGGCATCGCCTATTCGCTGGAGCGCGTACCACTGGGCAGCGGCCCCCTGCACGTCGCGCCAGCCGCGCTGGCCGGCCAGTTCGGCCTCGTGTTCAGCTTTGGCCTGCTGCTCGCCGCACCTGTGATGTTCTGCATTTTCCTGATCGAGATCGGCATGGCCGTCGTGTCGCGCACGCTGCCGCAAATGAACATCTTCATGATCAGCATCCCCGTGAAGATCGCGGCTGGCATGCTCTTGCTGACGCTAGTCGTCACCCGCCTAGGACCCTTGTTCAATAAGGTGTTCGCGTCGATTTTCCAGTTTTGGGAGAGGGCGCTGTAATGGCCGACCAGGAAAGCGACCGCAACGAAGCCGCGACACCACACAAGCTGCGAGAAGCGCAACAACGCGGCCAGGTGGCGAAGAGCCAGGAGGCCATCTTCGGCGCCGTGCTGGCGGCGCTGGTGCTTGTGCTATTTTCCGTCGGCCCGTCCATCGTCCGGCACGAATTGCAGCTGGTGCAGCACATCTTCGCCTATGCGCAACCCGGCATGGGTGATGCGCCGCTGACCGGTACCTGGCTGGCAGAACAGGTTGCCGCCTCGCTGACCATGCTGGCACCACTCTTCCTGGCAATCGTGATCGCGGCCATTCTTGCCAACGTCGCGCAAGTAGGCGCCATCTTCAGCTTCCACCCGATCAGTCCGGACTTCGAGCGTATCAACCCGGCGGCCGGTCTAAAGCGCATCTTTTCGCTCACCCTGCTGTACAACGCGGGCAAGAGCACGATCAAGCTCGTGGTGCTGACCTGGGTCGTATGGCTGGTCATAAAGAGCGCCGTTCCGCACCTGTTCGTGCTGGACCAGGTCGATGCCCATGCGCACGGTAGCGTAGTGATGGCGCAGGTCGCCCCGCTGCTGTTCAAGCTCCTGCTGGTCATCGTCATCCTGGCTCTGTTGGACATCGGCTATACGCGCTGGGACTACAGCAAGAAGATGCGCATGAGCCGCCGGGAAGTACGCGACGAACACAAGAACCGCGAAGGCGACCCGCGCATCCGCTCGCGCTTGCGCCAGCTGCGCAACGAACTGCTCAAGCAGAGCCGCGCCATGCGATCGCTGCCCGATGCAGACGTCCTGATCACCAACCCGACCCATATCTCCGTCGCCATTTCCTACAAGCATGGCCAGATGCCAGCGCCCAAGCTGCTGGCCAAGGGGGCGGGCGGACTTGCCACCAAGATGCGCAAGGCGGCGCGGCGGCTCAACATTCCCGTGGTAGAAAACCCGCCGCTGGCGCGCGCCTTGTATAAGCGCACCCAGGCCGGTGACTACCTGCCGGAAGACCTGTACCCGCTCGCCGCAAAGATCCTGCTCTGGGTCTACGCCCGCCGCAACGCGCGTACGCGCCTGGGAGCTGCAGCATGAACGCGCTACGTCAAATCCTCGGTCGCAACACCGACATCTTCATGGTGCTGCTGGTCGTCGGCGTGCTGATGGTGCTGTTCACGCCCATCCCCTCGCAACTGCTCGACTTCCTGATCCTGGCGAACTTCAGCTTCGCACTCTTGATCCTGCTGCTCACCTTCTATATGGACCGGCCAGTGGAGTTCTCCACCTTCCCGTCCATGCTGCTGATCGCCACGTTGTTCCGCCTGTCGTTGAACGTCGCTGCGACACGGCTGATCCTGCGCGACGCCGACGCCGGCCGCGTGATCGGCGCCATCGGCTCCTACGTCGTGGGTGGGAACTACGTGATCGGCCTGATCGTGTTCTTCATCCTGATCGTCGTGCAGTACGTGGTGGTGACGAACGGCGCCCAGCGCGTATCGGAGGTGGCCGCGCGCTTTACGCTCGACAGCATGCCCGGCCAGCAGATGAGTATCGATGCCGACCTGAACATGGGCTTCATCGACCAGCAGGAAGCGCAGCGCCGCCGCAAGAACCTGAGCAAGGAAGCAGCCTTCTACGGCGCCATGGACGGCGCCAGCAAGTTCGTGAAGGGCGATGCCATCGCGGGCATCATCATCATGCTCATCAACATCATCGGCGGCCTGATCATCGGCGTGATGCAGCTTGGCATGAACTGGGGCCAAGCGCTGCAGAGCTATACGCTGCTGACCATCGGCGACGGCATCGTCACCCAGGTACCGGCGCTCGTGATTTCGGTCGGCACGGGCCTGATCGTGACGCGCTCGGCATCGGACGACAACCTGAGCCTGGAAGCCTTCCGGCAGATCACCTCACACCCGCGCACCATGCTGTTCGTGGCCATTGCCCTGGCCGGCCTGATGTTGCTGCCGGGCATCCCTGCCCTGCCGGCCGTGCTGCTTATCGGCTTCTTCCTCGCCGCCATGCTGCTCAAGCGCGGCAGCGGTGGAGCGACCGAAGCCGCGTCGGAAGAAGAACTGGCCGAGCAGCCGGAGTCGGACGCCTACGACATGCTGACGGTCGAAGCTATCGAGGTCAGTGTCGGCGTCGACTTGGTCACGCTGCTCAACAGCAGCGAAGCCGTGTTCATGGACCGCATCGCGGCGTTTCGCAAGCAGTTCGCGCTGGAGTCGGGCCTCGTGCTACCCAGCGTCCGTTTCCGCACCGGTGCAAAGCTGGAAGCCAACGAATACGAAATTGCCATCTTCGGCGTGGCCGTCAGCCGCAGCCGCCTGCAGCTCGACAAACTGCTCGCCATCAGCACCACGCCGGACGCGCGTAAGCTGCGTGGCGAGGAGACCAAGGAGCCCACCTACGGCCTACCCGCTGTATGGATCGAGCCTGCCGAACGCGACGTGGCGCGGGCAGCCAAGTACACCCTGGTCGATCCACCCACCGTGTTCATTACGCACCTGAGCGAAGTGCTGCGGCAGCAGGCCGCCAACCTGCTCACGCGCAAGGAGGCCGAACGCCTGCTTACCCGCGTGCGCGACCAGCAGCCAGGCCTGGTAGAAGAAATCATCCCGACCTCGCTGTCCGTCATCGACGTACAGCGCATCCTGCAAAACCTGCTGCGCGAAAAGGTGCCCATCCGCAACCTGGAAGCCATCGTTGAAACGCTGGCCGACCAGGTGCGCATCAGCAAGGACACGGTCTACCTAACCGAAGTCGTGCGCCAGCGCCTGGGTGCGGTGATCTGCCAGGCGCTCGTGGGCGACCGCGACCACCTGCAGGTAATGACGCTGGACCCGACCATCGAACAGCGCCTGCTGCAGAACATCCGCGACGTCGAATCGGGCGGCGCCCTGGTGGTGGAACCCAAGTTCGCCGAGCAGCTGGTAGCGCGCGTGGCGCAGCAGGCGGAAAAGATGATGAAGGGCAATCTGCTGCCCGTACTGCTGTGTGCACCGGACTTGCGCCGCCATATCCGTACGCTGTCCGAACGGGTGGCGCCACAGCTGCGCGTGATCTCCATGGCGGAGATTCCCACCACCATCGAATTGCGCGCCTTCGGCGCCGTCACCCTGGCGCCGTAAGGCATAGCCCTAATTGAGACCTGAGACATGGCCGACGCATTCACCATTGCCGTACAAAGCATGCAGAACGATCTGCAGCGCCTCGACACGATCAGCCAGAACGTGGTCAACAGCACCACGCCGGGCTACCGCCGGGCGCTGACCACACCGCAGACCTTCGGCGACGTTCTGCAGCGCACCACGCTCGATGGCGTGAGTAACGCGGTCAGCATCACGCTGCCGGCCGTATCGACGGTGGTCGACCAGTCGACGGGGCCGCTCAAATCCACCGGCCACGCGCTTGACGTCGCACTGGATGGCGATGGCTATTTCGAACTGACCACGCCGCAGGGCCTCGCGTACACGCGTGCCGGCAACTTCCACCTGGACGACCGCGGGCGGCTCGTCAGCCAGGACGGCTATGCCGTCAATGGCAAAGGCGGCGACATCGTGGTCAGCGGCAAGGCGCCCGTAACGATCTCTGCCGAAGGGGAAGTCAGCGAAGGCGATAACGTCGTCGGCCAGCTCAATATCGTGGCCTTCGCCGACAAGCACGGCCTGGAAAAGACCGCAACGGGCCTGCTTAAGCCGACGCACGCCGATACGCAAGGCAAGGAATCGCAGGCACGCGTGCGCACGGGCTTCCTGGAAGGCTCGAACGTTGTACCGCTGCGCGAAATGGTCAGCATGCTGGAGACGTCGCGCCACTTCGAGTCGCAGCAGAAGCTTTTCCAAGGCTACGACGACCAGATCAGCACCGCCATCCAAAAGCTCGGTCAGTTTTGATCGCGCCGGCCCCTAATTCGAGATCGACCAGGAATCCCATTCGATGAACAACTCCCTGTATATCGCGGCAACCGGCATGCAGGCCCAGCAACTGGGCCTGGATACGATCGCCAACAACCTGACCAACCTGAACACGCCGGGCTACAAGGCGAGCAACGTCAATTTCCAGGAACTGATGTACGCCGACCCGGTCGGCGCACGCCAGGCCACCGGCCATGATGCAGTACAGGCAGCCGCCACGCCTTTCGGCAGTGGCGTGTCGGTCGCCAACGTCAGCAAGGACTTTTCGCTCGGCACGCTGACCCAGACGGGTTCGCCCATGGACATCGCCATCCAGGGCGGCGGCTTCTTCGAGGTCACCCTGCCGGACGGCAGCCACGCCTACACGCGCGGCGGCACCTTCCGCGTGAGCAAGGACAACTTCCTGACCGGGCCACAGGGCTATGAAATCAAGCCGTCTATCCGCCTACCCAACAATATGACCGGCCTGACCATCACGGCGTCGGGCCAGGTCATGGTCACCACGACGACGTCCACCCAGCCCAACGCCGTGGGTCAAATCGAACTGGCCAGCTTCAGCAATCCGGGCGCCCTTTCGCCATTGGGCGACGGCACCTATCTGCCGACCGAAGCCTCGGGCGCCGCCAGCTACGGCAAGCCAGGCGATGCGAACACGGGCACGCTGGCGCAAGGTTCGCTGGAAGGCTCGAACGTGAACATGGTCACGCAGATGGTCGACATGATGGTGGTGCAGCGCGCCTATGAGCTCAGCGCCAAGGTCATCCAGACATCCGACGAAATCATGTCGATGACCAACAACCTGCGCCGCTCCTGATGACACTGGCTCGCGCCCTCTCCTTCTCGCTGCTTTTGGCCGCAGCCCCGTTCGCGTGGGCGGCACCGGCCCCCGTGCGCGTACAGCTCAAGGCAGAAGCCGTAGTGGAAGGGCGCGACGTCACGCTGGGCGATCTGGTAGATGTTGCCGATGCAACGGCGCCGCAGTGGCCGGCCGTGCGCCAGACCGTGCTTGCCACCGCGCCACGCCCAGGCTACAGCCTGCACCTCAGCCAGCGCGAAGTCGCGCGCTTGCTGCGCGAAGCGGGCCACCCGGAGATCGTGCTGGGCGGCGCCGAGGCAAGCACCATTGAAACGCGTGCGGCACCCTTCGACACGGCAGCGATCACCGGCGCCGCCGAGAACTACTTGCGGACTGCCTTGCAGGCAAATGCGCCGTCGTTGGAGCTGATTCCGGAAGCGTTGCCACCCGTCAAGCTGCCCGGTGGCAACGTTACCGTTCAAGTCCGCACGCAGCGCATCGACCGCCTGCGCGGCCGCATGACTGTATCCGTGGACGTGCTGGTCGATGGCAGCTTCTACCGGACCATGCAGGTGCCCTTCCAGGTACATGCACGCCAGTCGGCGCTGGTGGCGAAGACCGATCTGCAAAAGGGCCAGGTGCTAGCCTGCGCCAACCTGGATATGCAGGAACGCGATCTGGCGCAACTCGACGCGACACCCGTCACCGACTGCACCCGCCAGGGCCTGCGCCTACGCCGCAATCTGGCGGCCGGCGAGGTACTGCAGGCAAACATGCTGGAACCCGTGCCCGCCGTCAGCGAGGGCGACACGGTCGCGCTGCAACTGAATGACGGCGCCGTCGCCCTGGAAACGCGCGCCGTCGCCCTGCTCGAAGGCAATGTCGGCCAGCGCATCCCCGTCAAGGCGACGGGCAGCGAAGAATCCGTCCTGGCACTGATCGTCGCACCCGACGTCGTCAAGGTATCTGGGAAATGAACCGTATGAAGATAAAAGCCCTACTCCCCATCCTGCTCGCGCTCGCCGCGATCGGTACGCAAGCCGAGAACCTGTACGACGAGCAGACCTACCGGCCGCTCGCCTCGGACAAGCGCGCCCATCTGCCGGGTGACGCGATCACCGTGCTGATCTACGAGAACTCCAGCGCCACGACAAGCGCGGACACCAACGTACAGCGCAACACCAATGCCGGCCTGCAGGCCTCGGCTGACCAGCACGCGCATCAGGCGGCCATCGGCACGAACGCGACCTTCGACGGCGGCGGCACCATCCAGCGCAGCGACAATCTGCTGGCCCAGATCACCGCGACGGTGGATCACATCGCCCCGAACGGCGACCTGTGGATCAAGGGCGAACAAGTCGTCGAGATCAATTCCGACAAGCAACGCATCAAGATCGAAGGCCGCATCCGTACGCTGGATATTTCCGATAGCAATACGGTGCCTTCCAACCGCGTCGCGGAAGCGAAGATCAGCTACCTCGGCGACGGCGACCTGGCCTCGCACCAGAAGCCGGGCTGGATTTCCCGTTTCTTCTCCTGGGCGGGCCTGTGATGCGTACGTACAAAATCATCGCCCTTCTTCTGGCCGCCAGCCTACTGCCGCTGCAGGTCGCTGCGTCCGCCGACGCCGTGCGCCTGAAGGACCTAGGCAAGTTTGCCGGCTGGCGCGAGAACGCCCTGGTCGGCTACGGCCTCGTCACGGGCCTCGCAGGCACTGGCGACTCCAGCAGCAACAAGGCGACGCGCCAATCCATCGCCAATGTGCTGGCCCAGTTCGACGTGGCCGTGGCACCCGACGACGTGCTGAGCCGCAATGCTGCCGCCGTGATGGTGACGGCTGCGCTACCCGCCGTATCGACGACGGGCGATACCATCGACGTCACCGTCACCTCGATCGGCGATGCGCGCAGCCTGGCCGGCGGCACCCTGCTGGTCACGCCGCTCAAGGCGCCGAACAATAAGGTCTACGCCCTGGCACAAGGTCCCATCTCGGTGGGCGGCTACAAGTACGACCTGAACGGCAACGTGGCGCAGAAGAACCACCCCACGGTCGGCTCCATCCCGAACGGCGCGAGCGTGGAAGTGGGTGTGAAGGCCAACGTGCTGAACGCCGAGGGCAAGCTCACCTTCACGCTGGCGGACGCCGACTATACGACGGCCGCGCGCGTCGCCGCTGCCGTCAATGCAGCGCTGGGCAGCGGCACGGCCGACCCGCGCGATGCGGAGTCGATCGAGATCCGTGTGCCGGAGCACACGCGCCTGGTCGACTACATGGCGCGCATCGAAAGCCTGAATGTCGCTCCGGATGAGCGTGCCCGCGTGGTCATCAACGAACGCACGGGCACCGTCGTCGCAGGTGGCGACGTGCACATCTCCAAGGTGGTCATCTCGCATGGCGATCTGAAGATTTCCATCGTCACGGACAACACCGTGTCGCAGCCGATCTTCGTGCGCGATACCGGTCCTGGCGTGCGTACGGAAACGGTGTCGAACTCGCGTGTGGACGTGCAGGAGCGGGGCGAAAGCGGCTACGTCAGCTCGTCCAGCAACACGGTGGCCGACCTGATCCAGTCGCTCACCCGCATCAAGACCAATACGCGCGACATTATCTCCATTCTCAGGGCCATCAAGGCAGCGGGCGCCCTGCATGCGGACCTCGTGGTCCAGTAAGAAGGAAGGCAGCGATGATAGACAAGACCGAAGCCGTCACCACCAGCATGCTCAAGCTGGCGCTCGACGCGGCGAGCCTGAATCACCAGGCCATTGCGAACAATATCGCCAATATCAATACCCCCGGCTACGCACCGGCGCGTGTGAACTTCGAAGCCCAGCTCGACAGCATCCGCCAGACGCTGAGCGAGGGCGGCCGCGTGCAGGCCAATATGCTGAGCGGCATCCAGCCCGTGATGGAGCGCGCCCAGCCGTTGCCGGCCGGCGACCATACGGCCAACCTCGACATGGAGACGGCACAGCTGGCCGAAAACACCGTGCACTACGAAGCGCTGCTCAAGGTCACCGGCATGCGCATGTCGCTGGTCAACGCCGCCATCAACGAAGGGAAGCGCTAATGGATTACCGCAACGCATTCGCCATCAGCGCCTCGGGCATGAGCGTGGAAAAGCTGCGCCTTGATGTGACAGCCGCCAACCTGGCCAACATCCACAGCGGCAAGCGCGCCGACGGCACCGTGTTCCAGCCCATGCAGGTCGTGTCTGGCGAGGCTGCCGCCAGTTTCTCCACCAGTTTCGAAGCACAGTCCGGCACGCAATTGCACGGTGCCCAGGTGGTCGGCGTCGTCGCCACGCCTACCGTGCCGCACATGGTGTACGAGCCAGGCAGCCCGGACGCCGACGACAAGGGCTTCGTCACGGAAAGTGGCGTGAACCAGGTGACGGAAATGGTCAACCTGACGAGCGCCCTGCGCGCCTACGAAGCCAACGTGGTCGCAATGAACGCGGCCAAGACGATGGCGCTCAAGGCGCTGGAACTGGGAGGCGCCTGATGTCCATCGAAGCGATCTCCTTCCTGCCCGCCGACTCCCTGCCCTCGCTCGTCCCGGCGGGCGGTGCAGCACCGGCCGCAGGCGCCACCGCCGGCGGCTTCGGTACCTGGTTCGGTGAACAACTGAACGACCTGAACACCAAGCTGGCCGAAGCCGACCGCGGCGTCCAGCGCCTGGCCGCCGGCGACGCCAGCAACCTGCACCAGGTCATGATCAACCTTGAAGAAGCGAAAATGTCGATGCAGCTCGTCATGCAGGTGCGCAACCACCTGCTGGACGCCTACCACGACATCGCGCAGATGCAGTTGTAAGAGCTCAATATGACGATTTTTACCCAGCTTTGGGCCCGCCTCGATCGCGTCGCGCGCATCAGCCTGACATTCTTCCTCGTCGTCCTGGCGGCAGCTACCATCGGCCTGTCCCTATGGCTGCTGAAGCCCGACTACCAAGTCCTGTTCGGCGACCTGGCAGCGACGGATGCCGCCACCATGGTGGCCGAGCTCGACAAGATGAAGGTCCCCTACAAGCTCGACGGCGGTGGCGGCACCATCCTCGTGCGCTCGGAGGACGTGTACAAGACGCGCCTCAAGCTCGTTGGGCACGATATTCCCCTGCACGGCACGGTTGGCTTCGAGCTGTTCAACAATGCCGACATCGGCATGACCGAATTCGCGCAGAAAGTAAACTACCAGCGCGCGCTCCAAGGCGAGCTGACGCGCACCATCCTGTCCATCGAGGAAATCCAGGCCGCCCGCGTACACCTGGCCCAACCGGACCAGGGCCTGTTCAAGAAGGCTGGCACCCAAGCCAAGGCTTCCGTCTCGCTCACGCTGAAGCCAGGCAAAACGCTCTCGCCGCGCCAGGTGCAGGGAATCCAACGCCTGGTCGCCGCGTCCGTACCGGACATCCACGAAGAGGACGTCACGGTGATCGACCAGCACGGCGTGGCACTCACACGTGCTGCCGGCGGCGATGGCGAGAACGGCGAACCCGGTTCGACCAACCTGGAAAACAAGGAAGCGCTGGAGCGCTACCTGACGCGCAAGGTCACCGACGTACTGGACCGCACCTTCGGTGCTGGCCAAAGCATCGCCAGCGTGGACGTCGTGTTCAACCGTGATATGACCAAGGTCACCACGGAGAACGTATTGGGTGCCAATGGCACCGCCGACCATGGCGTGATCACGCACCAGAAGGAAACGGCCCAGGAGCCGGCAGCGGAAGCGCCCGGCAGCCAAACGCATGTGGCACCCGCGTCGAACACCAGCCACGAAGTCGACTATCAGGTAGGCCGGCGCGTGGAGCAAACGGTGACGACGCCCGGCGCCGTGGCACGCATCAACGTGGCCGTGGTGGTGCGCCAGACGCTGGACAGCGCGCAGATCGAGCGCATACGCGACGTCGTGAACATGGCGGCCGGCATCAATCGCACGCGTGGCGACAGCGTGGCCGTCTATTCCGTCGCGCAGTTTGGCGCCAGCTCACAGCCTGCTGCCAACCCTGCTATACCGGATAGCACAGCAGACGACAGCCCGGCGCAACCGGCCCAACCGGTGATGACCATAGGCCCCGATGCCCACGGCGCGCCGCCTGTGCAATCGTCGCGGCCGCTGTTCATGCTCGCACTGATCTGCCTGGTTTTCCTCGCCATGGGCTTCCTGCTCTGGCGCGGTAGCCGCCAAGCGGCCACGCAGCGTGAACTCAGCCCGCAAGAACGTGATGAGGTACTGAATCGCGTTCGCCACTGGCTGGATGCCGCACCGGCCGTGCCCGGAGACGAAGTATGAGCGACGCCAGCCGCCAATCCGCCCTGCTGGTCCACGGCCTCGCACAGGCTGACCGTGACTGGCTGCTGACGCAACTGCCCGAGAACGATCGAGCACGCCTGGCCGGCCATCTGGCTGAGCTGGCGGAGCTGGGCGTGCCGGCAGATCCCGGTCTGCTTGACACCGTACTCGCGCAAGTTGGCCCGCGCCCTGCCGCGCGGGGCAAGACCGACCCACGCCAGACGCTGCGGCGCGCGGGGGCAGAGGTCATGCTACAGCTCTTGGGCCAGGAACCGGCCTGGATGATCGGCACCGTCTTGAGCATCGAATCCTGGCCCTGGCGTGAAGCCTTGGTCGAAGGTCTGGACGCGAGCCGGCGCGAGCGCGTACGTCAGGCACTCCGCCCCAACGTAGCCGGCGCGCTTGCCGCGTCCTGCGTGGAGAAACTCGCTGCAGGCGTACCAGCTGCCCGGCAGGCCGTGCGCGAGTCGCGCGCCGCATCGGGCCGTGGCACACATTGGGGCCACAAGTTCAAGGAGGTCGTCCGCCAATGGCTGTGATGTCGCGCGCCCTCTTCTGCCGCCAATCCGCCGCCGGGAGCACCGTGTGATGCGCCACTACCTGGACGCGATCCGCAAGGCCGAACTAGTAAGGCGTGTGGGCCATGTCCGCCGTCTGGCTGGGCTCGGCATCGAGTCGTCCGGGCCGGACGTGTTGGTCGGCGAGGTCTGCGACATCGCTGCGAAGCACGGTGGCCGCACCTTGCGTGCGGAAGTGATCGGCCTCAAGGAAGGGCGCGTCGTATTGATGCCCTACGGTGCCGTGCACGGCATCGGTGCCGGCAGCACGGTCGTGGCGACGGGGCAGATGCCGCAGGTCGCCGTGGGCGACGAGTTGCTCGGCCGCGTTATCGACGCCTTTGGCGAGCCGCTTGACGACAAGCCGGCACCCCTGACCACGGGTGTACGCCCGCTCAAAACGACACCGCTCAACCCAATGTCGCGCCCGCGCGTCGATACGGTGTTGGAAGCCGGCGTGCGCAGCATCGACGCCATGCTCACCTTGGGCCGCGGTCAGCGCGTCGGCATCTTCGCCGGCAGCGGCGTGGGCAAGAGCACGCTGCTGGGCATGATCGCGCGGCGCGTGCAGGCGGACGTCAACGTGATTGCCTTGATTGGCGAGCGCGGTCGCGAAGTACGCGATTTCATCGAGAAGCACCTGGGCGACGAAGGCCTGCAGCGCTCCGTCGTCGTGGTCGCCACCTCGGACCAACCTGCGCTGGCCCGTGCCCGTGCCGCCTACACGGCCACGGCCATCGCCGAGTATTTCCGCGACGCCGGCCGCCACGTCGTACTGACCATGGATTCCGTCACGCGCTTCGCCATGGCCAAGCGTGAGATTGGCCTGGCTGCCGGCGAGCCGCCAACAGCGCGCGGCTATACCCCGTCTGTCTTCGCCGAGCTGCCGGAGCTGTGCGAGCGCTGCGGCACGGCGCCATCCGGCGGCACCATCACGGCGCTCTATACCGTACTGGTCGAAGGCGACGATTTCAACGAACCGATTTCCGACATGCTGCGCGCCACGCTGGACGGCCACATCATGCTGTCGCGCCGCCTGGCGCAGCAGGGCCACTACCCGGCCATCGACGTATTGCAAAGCGCCAGTCGCCTTATTGCCGACCTGGCCAGCCGTAGCGAGCAGGACCTGATCCATGCCGCGTTCGAAAGCCTGGCGGCCTACGAGCAAAATCGCCAGATGATCGCCATGGGCGCCTATCGCCATGGCAGCAGCGCCGACATCGACCGCGCCATCCAACTGCAGCCGCTGCTTGCCGAGTTCCTGCAGCAGCGCGAGGGCGAGGGCTGTTCGCGCGCCGAAGCGATTGCGCGATTGCGGTCGGTATGCGAGTCGCTGCCGAACGAGGCGGGAGACGCCGATGAAGCGTGACCCGCGCGGATTCCGCTATGCGCTCGAACCCCTACGCCGCAAGTGCGGCTGGGAGCTGGAAGACGCGCGACTGACTGTAGTACAGCTCAGCGACGAGATCGCCCAGGTGCGCGAACGGATCGCCACCTTGCAGGGGCAGCTCGATGCCGAACTTGTTGCCGTGGCAGAGCGCCAGGGGCGTGACCGCGTGATCCACATCGACCAGCACCTGCTCGCCGCAAGCTATATCGCCAGCCTGCGCTGGCAGGTTGACAGCGCACATGGACAGCTCGCCGAGCTAGAAAACAAACGCGACGAGGCAATCAACGAGGTTCATCGTCTACAAAAGCTCTCTGAAGGCCTGGACGAGCATCGTGACGAAGCCATCGAGGAATACGCCCGCGCACTGGGTACAGCGGCCATTGTCGAGGCCGATGATGCCTGGTTGCGCGGCACGCATTGGAGAAGGACGCAATGACCAAGATCACGCCGGTACGGCCGGACATGGAATACACGTCAAGCAACACGCGGCAGCTGGATGCGGACAGTCAGCGCAACGCCTGGCTGCGCCAGCTGGAAATGGACCAGCTTGGACTCTTCCAGGCAGAAGGCCAGTTGCGTCAGGCGCCGGGTGAGGAACAAGGCAAGCATGCGCCGTCAAACGACGCAGGTAATACATCGCAGCGCGCCAATCCCCTCAGTACCCGGGCGCCACGCATGACGACGCCGGTCGTGCCCGTACACCCGGCCGTCGCTCAAACGCAGCAAGTCGCCGCCTCCGGCGAGCAGGCGCAGGCCGCGCCCATCGCGAGCGCCGCAGCGGCATCTGCCACTACGCCGGCACTCGCCGCCCAGGGCACGGCAGCCCTTGCACAGGTTACCCACGCGCCACGGCCAGCCAATACCGTCCAAACGGCCGGCAGTATCGCCGGGCAGCAAGCGGCACCGCTCCAACCTCCGACAGGCGCGCCATCCTTTGCCGCAACGACCGCACCGGGTGCCGTCGATGTCGCCATTGAGGCGAATACCGCCGACGAAGCTGTCGCATCGACCAAAGCGGCCGATCCCTTGCGCCCAGCGCCCTCGATCACGCTTGCGGCCAATGCGCAGGACGCCGATACGGCTGAAGAGACTGCCGAAGAGCCGGCTGAAACCCCCCATCGCGCGGCCGATGCGGCGGACCGCACGACAGCCGGCGAAGATTGGCAGATGCGCCAGATGCATATTGTGCAGAACGGGCGCGACGTCAGCCTTTCTGTGCGCGACGGCGCACTCGACGCGCGTCAGGCTTCCCAGCTCGTCTACAAGCTCGCCGGCGACATGGTAGGCAACGGCCTGCGCCTGTACCGGGCGACCATCAACGGCCGCACCATCGTCAAGGCACCGCGCCCAATGCACACCGCTGACGGCCGCCAGGCCTCGGCCAACAGCCTGGTTGCGACCCCATTCAATCCATTATCCGTAGAGGAGCCGCAACATGGCGCTTGACCCCATTACCGCCGCACCGGCAGGCAATACCAATCTGCAGGCTGCTGGCATCACTCAGCAGGACTTCCTGAAGATCCTGCTGACGCAGCTCACCCAGCAAGATCCGCTCAAGCCCATGGACAACACGCAGTTCGTGACGCAGCTGGCGCAGTTCTCGCAACTGGAGCAGACGCAGGAAATCAGCACCAACACGGCGAACGCCATCGCCGTTCAGACGGCTACACAGACTGTCGGCTTGCTGGGCAAGACCGTGACCGTGCAATCGAACAGCGGGACCTCGACCTCGGGCGTCGTCAGCTCGATCGACTTCAGCGGCAACGCGCCGCTCCTCACCGTGTCGCCGAGCAGCGGAAAGCCGCTGACCGGCGTCCGACTCAGCCAAATCATCGCAGCCCATTAACCGAGAGGTCACATACCATGTCGCTCAGCGGCTCCATCGATATCGGAATGACAGGTTTGCTCGGCTTCTCGCAAGAGCTGCAAACCATCAGCAACAACGTCGCCAACCTCAATACGCCCGGCTTCAAGGGTTCGAACTCGCAGTTCTCCGACATGTTCGAGCAGGACAATAGCGTCGCAGGCGGCACGGGCAATGCATCCGGCCGCGGCCTGCAAGTCTTGCCCAGCGTCGTGAATTTCTCGGCTGGCGCCACCACGCAAACGGGCATTGCCACCAATCTTGTCGACAGCGGTAACAGCTTCTTCGTGCTGAAGGACCCGAAAACGGGTCAAATGTACTACACGCAGGACGGCCAGTTCAGCTTCGATGCCAAGGGTTTCCTGGTCGACAGCACGGGCAACTACCGCGTGCAAGCACTGACCAGCAGCGGTACCTTGCAGGACTTGAGCCAGGCAACCTACCAGAACAGTGCGCCCAAGGCATCGAGCACCATTACGCTGCAAGGCAATCTGAATTCGGCGGTGGCCACGCCCCAGGTAGTCAGCGGCATCAACGTGATCGACGCGGCCGGCGGCACCCATACCCTGACGGCCACCTTTACGCCGGGCGCCCAGGCAGGCAGCTACACGGTAACGGTAGCCGACGGCAGCACCACGGTCGGCACGGGCACTGTCGTGTTCACCAGCGGCGCACTGACCAAGGGTTCGTTCACGTTCACCTACTCGCCCAGCGGCGTGCCGGCCATCCCCCTGACGCTCACGCTGGACCCGAACAACGCGACGAACAACGCCGTCACCTCCGGCCAGCCAAGCACGCTGTCGCCGCTCGCGGTGGAGACGGTCGACGGCTATGCTGCCGGCACGATCAGCAATACCTCCTTCAACGCCAGCGGTGTCTTGCAGCTGACCTATACGAACGGTCAAACGGTCAGCGGCCCCACGGTCGCGCTGGCCAATTTCTCTTCGCCCAACGAACTGAAGCAGGCTGGCAGCAACACCTTCGTCACCGCCAACAGCAGCAACGCGCAGCTCGGCACAGCTGGAGCCAGCAGCGCCTGGGGCCAGCTCACACCGGGTGCGATCGAAGCGTCCAACGTGGACTTGGCCACCGAGTTCAGCGCCATCATCACCACGCAGCGTGGCTACCAGGCAGCCTCCGAGCTGGAAAGCACTGCTAACCAGATGATGCAAAACGCGCTTGAAATGAAGGGTCAGGGTGCCTAGTGGCCGTCCGTAACTTTGTGCTGCTCAAGCAGCGCGACATCATCGAGGCAGAAGACCGTGCACGAACGGCCCTGTACACCTGGCTCGCACGCTGGTGCGGCAGCCACGTGGACACAGCCTTGCGCTGCTCGCCCATGCCCGCGGCGGACCATTTCGACAATCACGGCACCTGGTCGGCCTTTGCAGCGGGCGGACAAAGTAGCGAGACCCTGTGGTGTCATGCGCCGGCCGGCTTCGAGCGACAGCTGCAAGCCGTCCTGTTCGATCACGACGACGCGTCGCTCCAGGTCGAACGGCACCGCGATTCCGCGCTGGCGCAGGATGTTGCCCATGATGCCGCATCCGATCTGACGACCAGCATCCTGTCTGCCCTGGCCGCACGCCCTGCCGTGGCGACGGGCGCCGAAGGAGCGCGCCCGGACGATACCGTTTTTCGCCCCTACAGCGGCGTCGCGCTGGTGACCGCCACAGTAGGCAACGCATCGTTGAGCCTCCTACTACCGCTAAGCTACCTGCCCAAGCCCAATCGGCCGGCAACGACCGCCATGCGAGCGGCGCTTGCACCCCTGCCCGAGGCGCTGCAGAACATAGCCGTCCGACTCGACGCGCAACTAGGCGAGATCGAACTCCCCGTCGCTCAACTGCTGTCGCTGGCCCAGGGAGACGTCATCCGTCTGCCCATCCGCCTGGACCAGGAGCTGACCCTCCGTGCCGGCGACACCACGTTGTGTCACGCCCATCTGGGGCAGAGCGGCGGCTGCCGTGCGCTGGAACTCAGCCGGTCACGCACCTCGTAATACATTGGAGCAAACCATGACTCAACCCTCCCACGAAGCGGCACCGCACCTGATCGAACTACCCGAGCTTGGTGCCAATCCTGGCCAAGGCCAGGCCTTGGTGGCCGGTGCGCTGGATGCCGTGCAGCACGTCAAGGTAAAGCTGTCCGTCCGCGTCGGCGACACGACCATGAGCATCGGCGAACTGATGAATCTGCAGCAAGACCAGGTCGTGAAGCTCGATAGCCTGGCCGACGCACCGGTCGACGTCATGCTGGACGGCCGCATCGTCGCACGCGGCCAACTGGTGGCGGTCGACGACAACTTCGGCGTGCGCATCACCGAACTGCCAAAGGCGCAGGGGTGATGGCCATGCGCGCCGCTTGGCGACGGACAATGGGTGGCAGCGTCGCGCGGGCAGCTTGCCTGCTTGCGACCGCACCACTGTGGGCCGATGACGCCATCAAGGCGGCACGCATTCCGTTCAAGCCGGCCAGCGCCGCCGACGATAGCCTCGTCTTTCGCGCCATTGCCGCCTTCCTGCTCGCTGCTGCGGCGGCCTACGGTCTGGCCTGGTGCATCAAGCGCTTCTTGCCAGGCATCGGCAAGTCGCTCGGGCAGGACCGCCAGCTCACGCGCTTGGAAGCCATCCGGCTCACGCCGCGCTCGACCCTAGTGCGCGTGCGCTATGGCGACGAAGAGCTGCTGCTGGGTGAGAGCGAGCACGGCGTCACGCTGCTCGCCAAGAAACCCGCCCATCGTGCGGAACCACAGGAGAACCCACATGAGCAAGCGTAGTTTGCGCAGCCTCGCATTCGCGCTGGCCGCCGTGCTGCTTGGTGCCTGGCTCTTCCCCTGCCTGGCGGCGAGCAACGATTTCGTCTCGCTGCCCGGGGTGGATGTCCATCTCACCACCCACGGCGCCAAGGCCGACGAAGTCTCGTCCGCCTTGAAAATCCTGCTTGGGCTCACCGTGCTGAGCCTGGCCCCGGCCATCCTGATCTGCATGACGTCCTTCGTGCGTATCGCCATCGTGCTGTCGATGCTGCGTCACGCATTTGGCATGCAGGAGACGCCGCCCAATACGGTATTGGTCAGCCTCGCCCTGTTCCTCACCCTGTTTACCATGATGCCCGTCTTCAACCAGGTGAACGGCAAGGCCTTCCAGCCCTTCATGGACGGCAAGATGGCATCGGGCCTCGCCCTGCAGGAAGGCATAAAGCCGCTGCGCGAGTTCATGGTACGCCAGACACGCGAGCAGGATCTGGCCCTGATGGTAGAACTGGCCAAGCAGCCCGAGCCGAAGTCGATGGACGATATCCCCACCGTAGAACTGATCCCTGCCTACATGCTCTCTGAGCTACGTTCAGCCTTCCAGATCGGCTTTGTCATCTTCCTGCCCTTCCTGCTGATCGACCTGATTACGTCGACCATCCTGATGTCGCTCGGCATGATGATGGTGCCGCCCGTGACCGTGTCCCTGCCCGTCAAGATTCTGATGTTCGTACTGATCGATGGCTGGAACCTGGTCGTCAAGGCCTTGGTCGGCACTTTCCAATAGGCCGCCGTGAAGTCGATCAAGCAGCAGCGGCCCCTTGCGCAAGATCGTGAGCTGGAAGCCCAGCTCTGGCAGGATCTGCGCGAGCGCGGCACGGCCGCCGCCCGCAGCCATCTGATCGAGCTTCACCTACCCTTCACCCGCATGCTGGCGGCCACCTTGTATGCCAAGCGCCACTGCGACGACTTTGAGTTTGGCGACTACCTGCAGTTCGCCACGGTGGGCCTGATCGAAGCCGTCGATCGCTACGACCCGCGCTCGAGCGCCAGCTTTCGCACCTACGCCAGCAAGTCGATAACCGGCGCGGTGCTCGACGGTGCCGCTCATCTGAGCGACCGGCAGGAACAGATCAACACGCGCCAGCGCTTTCGCGCCGAGCGGCGCGCCTCGCTTGGCAACAATATCGACAGCGCACACGGCGCCGATGTGTTCGAGAAGCTGGCCGAGATCGCCATGGGCCTGGCCATGGGCTATATCCTCGAAGACTCGGCCCTATATCTCGACGAAGAACGCGAGATGCCGGCCAGCCAATACGATGGCATAGCCATGCGGCAGCTGCGCGAACGAATGGCGGCGCTAGTCGAACAATTACCCGAGCGCGAGCGGCTGCTTGTGAAATACCATTATTTCAACCATGTGCCATTCGAGGCACTGGCTGAGCAATGGAACCTCACGCGCGGGCGCATCTCGCAGATTCACCGCCGCGCGCTAGAGCGTTTGCGCGAAGCCTCGTTGAAGATTGGGACATACGATGTGGCTTGGTAGAAAATCATGGATGTGGCGAAACGCCACACCGATACATTACCCGCGTGAAAGCCGTTGAACCATGGCCATCTCGCCACTCAGCATCCAGCAGATCGTCGCCGTCATTCGCCAGCAGATGACGCCCCCCGTCACGCTTGCCGGTACGGCCGCTGCCTACGCGGGACAGGCCAGCCGCAAACCGCGCAGCAAGACGACCGCCGCCCGCCAACCGGCACGGCAGGAAGCCCTGCAGGGCCTGATATTGCGGCGCGTCGGGGCGCTCAAACAGGACGACCCCGACCGTGGGCGCAAGGCCTTTCGTGTCTTCCTGGAGTGCGTACTGGTCAATGAGCTAGGTGATGGTTTGGTGAACGACCCAGGCTTCTATCAGATGGTCGACGATATCCAGCGCGACATGGAGAACGATGCACGCATTGCAGCTGCGATGCGCGAGGCCATTGCCCAGTTGCTGCACCAGGGCGAAGCAGCGAGTACGCCGTGAACCCTTACCGGCCAATATCTCATTTAGGGAGGCGCTAGGCAGGATGTCCAACCCCATCGTACCCGTGTCCAATGCCGGCATCGGCAGCACCGCCGAGCGGCGTGCGCACAGCCGTATTGCCGTGAGCTGGGCTGCCAGCCTGCGCAGCCCGCATAGCCTGACGCCCTTGCCGGGCCAGGTCATCGACGTCAGCATGGGCGGTGCAGCCTTCGCCAGCCCACATGCGGTCAAGCCAGGCGACGGCTACTCGCTCCTGCTGGAGCTTGCAGCCGGCGACGGCAAAGCCAAGCAAGCGACAGCCATCCCGGTTAGCGTGTTGAACTGCGTGGCAAGCGCCACCGGCAACCGCCAGCATCGCGTCAACCTGCGTTTTGCCAGCCTGTCGCCGTCCTTGCGCCAGGCCATCGAACAACTCGTACGCCAGATGAAGTCCTAGCGCGCCATGCTTACGCCGTGCTTCTCCACCATCCCGCCCAGTCAACAGCGACCGACGTCCAAGCGATGAAACAGACACCTCCATCCATACTCCGCGCCCCCCAGCTTTCCACTGAAACGCGCAAGCTTGGGACGCGCAAGCGCAACCAAGCCGTCGCAGAGTCGGTTGCTGCCACGGTGGCGGCAAACGCCGAGACGCGCCCGGAATTGCCAGCGACGATCGACGTCGACGCTCTGGTAGACAAGGCACGCAGTGCCGTTCTTGCGCAAGTCCGGGCCGAAGCGGACGAAGCCAAGGAACTGGCGCGCCAGCAGGGCCTGCTGGAGGGGCGCGAGGCCGGACTGCAGGAAGCCAAACAGGCGTTCACGACCGACATCGCGCGCATTCGGGGCGTGGCGGACCGACTGGGCGGCACCCTGCGGTCGCAGATCGCAGGCCTTGAGGACATGGCAGCCGCCATCGCATTCGAAGCCGTCTGCAAGCTGCTGGGCGATGGCGCCGGTTCGTCCGAGCAGATCCAGGCACTGGTTCGCGCCGCGGCCGCTCACGCCTCAGAACGCACCAATCTTGTCGTCCGCCTCAATGAAGCAGACCTTGCTGTCCTGAAAAAAACCGGGGCGCTCGACGATACCCTGCCCAATAGCAAGGTGAAATGGCAGGCGGACACCGATGTCGAACTAGGCGGCTGTGTGGTGTCGACCGATTTCGGCGATATCGATGCAAGGCTTGAAATCCAGATTGAGCGCTTGCGTGACGCGATCATGGCGGCGCAACGCAAGTAGCAGTACGTGTCATTGGCGCATAGGCCTTCTCGCGCCATGGAAGAACATGCTAAACGGGGCCAAGGCTTCACGCTCCGCCCGACCTTACGCTGGCGGCAGCGAGTCTTCGGAGCGCCCCGCCATGTTCGATGCAGTCGCCTACCTCACCCGGCAGCACACCCATTGCGACCACGCCTTCCTTGCCGTCGAAAAGGCTGCGCAGGCGAAGGACTGGGACAAGGTCGACACGCTGTTCGACGTTGCGTGCACCGCCTTGCACGCGCACTTGCAACTGGAAGAGCAAGTCCTGTTTCCCGCCTTCGAGCGCGCTACCGGCATCGTCGGTGGGCCTACGGCGATGATGTGCGGTGCGCACGAGGTCATGCGCGACATCCTCGCCAATGTGACAGCCTGCGCAAGGTACGCGATGCGCGCGGCCTACTGGCCAAGCTAGATACCCTGTTCGTGCTAGTGCAGCAACACAACGTGAAAGAAGAAAATGTGCTCTACCCCATGTGCGCGCTGCACGTGGCAGCGTTGAAGCGTCGCGGCACAAATATGGATAAGGCGGATGGTTGGATAGTCCACGGCGGTCCGTATGGGGAAGTCGGCAGGCGGCTCCACCATAGCGTCGCCGTGTAGATACACACGCGGCCAAATTACGCATCTTCACGGGCAGGCCGCTAGAGAATGCCTATGATGCTGTAACTGCCTTGCCCATCCGGAGCGCCGCCCATGTTCTTGACCCCGATCGACGACTGGCTACAGCAAACTCGCAGCGCAGTCTACTCGCGCAGCGAGCAGCTCAAGGCGCTCGACAATGCGATTCGCGATGGCAATCTCGTCAACGACCGGATGGAAGAGGCGCTGAGCGAGCACATAGACGGCTTCGGCTACCGGTCCGCATTCGGCAAATTGATGGTGGAGCTTGCCGACTCGCAGCGTGCCGCTGCCGTCAACGCCGCATACGGCGCTTTCGAGGCATGGGCGGCCACGCAGGCAGGAAAAACAAACGGCTGGCGTGACAGCAGCCGCAATAGCAGCGGTGCGGTAACGACCCTCTGGAAGCAACTGACCTACCTGCGCGGCCTCTATCCGGTTCCCGGCACGCAGGAAGCCCTCAACGTCATCATCGAGAAGCGTAACCAGTCCATTCCCGTGCTGTTCGCGGACTGTGAGTGTCTATCGCATTCCACTGCGATCAGCCGCCTGAAGGACAAGTACGCGCGGGCAAAGCTCGTCAAGAATGCGGCTGTCGTTGCCCGCGACAGCGCAAGGCTGGCGGGTGTCAGCCGGCCCAGCCTGCCCCATCTCCCCCACGCCAGCCACAGCCCCTTGAGCGGCGCATCGTCGGCGTCGGGCAGTGGTATCGAGCGCCTTATCAAGGACACCATTGACGGGCTGGTCCGCGATGCATTCGGCGTCGTCGATGCCGAGTGGCATCATGTCGAACAGGAGCTGGGGAACATCCTGACGCTTGCCTTGGACGGTATCAAGGAGGAACTAGCGGCATTGCTACCCCTTGTCGGTGCCGCCTCGTCATGCTGTACCGCAGTGAAGAGCACCGCACTGGTGATATCGAGGGGGCTTGATGCGGACAAGCTATGTGACATGTCGCGGCGCCTGGAACAAGGGGATTCGAGGGCGGCGATGGACAGCGTGCGGACGTGGCAGGTGCGCGACATTGCCATCAACGCGTCCAAGGCTGCCCGCGCAACGGTCAATACCGGTGCCCACGCCGCCGCCATCCTGTCGGGCGGCGGTGGCACCGTCGCGCAGTTGGGGATAGGCATCGCCAATGCCGTCGCCGCGATGCTCGAAGTTATCGTCGAACTCGGCGTTCAGTACCGCCAATCCCGCGAACTGACGAAATACCTGAACGGCCGCAGCCCAGATGCGCCGTTTGGTCGCGACATGTTCAGCATCGCCCCCTTGGCCGGCGCCTACTACCTGCTGAACACGCCAACCAGCCACATTGCGCTGCAGCTCGTCACCATTGGCGCTCCGGGCTGGCGGGCGGACGTTGAACGTTTGGTGAGCAGTGGCGAACTCAAGCTATTGGCCGAAGAATCGGCCCGCCTGATCGCGGCCTCGCACTACCGCATCGTCCCGAAGAGCGGCACGCCGCTGCGCGATCGCATGGGCAAGACGCTGACGATGAAGGCGAAGGACAAGCTCGCGAGCGCCAAGAGCGCGGTTGGCATCGCTGCGCCAAGCAGCGCCATGGAACACCGCTCAGCCGCCGA
>JAFAKZ010000537.1 GCA_019234745.1 Burkholderiales bacterium | reverse complement strand
CTCAGCCTGCTCGATGCACACGCTCGGCAATTGAACGAAGACGAGGAAGAATGGCTGGATCAACTCGGCCGCCAAGCGTCGGCCCTGGTCGAGTGGCGCCGGCAGCGCCGCGAATTGGAGAGTGCGCTGATCGACCATGAGCGTGCCACGCGGCTCGATACGCTCACAGGCCTACCCAACCGCCCTTGGCTACTGGCAAAAATCGAAGAGGAATGCCAACGCTCACAGCGCTTCGGCCACGCCTTGGCGCTGATCATGTTTGACATCGACCACCTTGGCGTAGTGAATTCGGAACTCGGCCGTGACAGCGGCGACGCCATACTGTCCCGCGTCGGCCGTATGCTGCGCAGTGCCCTGCGCACGACCGACACCGCCGGGCGCATATCGGGCGACCGCTTCTGTGTGGTATTGCCGAATACCTCAGCCGACGGCGCAGCCACACTGGCCGAAACACTGCGCGGCCGCATCGAGCAGAAGGCCAAGCCACTTGAGCCGGCACTGGAAGTGACGGCCAGCTTCGGCATAGCAGCGACCGACCTAGGCTATATATGCACGGGCAGCAACCTCATGGCTGGCGCCGGCGCTGCATTGGAGCGTGCGCGGCAGGAAGGCCAGAATCGCGTGGTGATTGCCGAACGGGCTGCTGGCTAGGTATCGCCATAGCCCGGCCTTCACCCCCACTGGCTTGGGTGCGTTCAACACGGTTCTCCCGCCCAAGCGGCCTTATCCGCGTGCCGCCACGCGAATGATCTTCATTGTATTCGTGCTGCCCATCTGGCCTACCGTATCGCCCACCGTCAGCACCAGCAGGTCGCCCGGCTGCACCAGCCCCTGTTCCAGCAGCTTTACCTCCGCCGCAACCAGCAGCGATTTCTGGTCGCAGTCATGCGCCAGCATCATGGGGAATACGTCGCGGAACAGGCTGAGGCGGCGATAGGTAGCGATCTCGGGCGTGAGTGCATAGATGGGCACGCCGCAGTTCACGCGCGAAATCCATAGCGCCGTGGCACCCGTCTGAGTAAGCGCGACAACGGCCTTCACCTTCATATGGTTGGCCGTGAACAGGGCCGCCATGGCGATGGACTGGTCGACGCGCGAGAACTCGCGCGCCAGCATGTCGCGGTCAAGCCGGTAGTCGGTAGATTTCTCGGCCTCCAGGCACACCCGTGCCATTGACTCCACCGTCTCCACCGGGTATTTGCCGGCAGCGGTTTCGGCCGACAGCATGACCGCATCCGTGCCGTCCAACACGGCATTCGCCACGTCGCTGACCTCGGCCCGCGTCGGTACGGGGCTGTTGATCATCGACTCCATCATCTGCGTGGCCGTGATGGTGAGCTTGTTCTTCTCGCGCGCGAGCCGGATCATGCGCTTCTGCAGCGCCGGCACGGCAGCGTCCCCCACTTCGACGGCCAGGTCGCCGCGCGCCACCATGATGGCGTCAGATGCTTCGACCAGCTCATCCAGGTTGGCAATCGCCTCAGTGCGCTCGATCTTGGCAACTACCTGGGCCTTGCTGCCCGCAGCCTGCAAGAGGGTGCGGGCCATATACATATCGGCACTGCTCTTGGGGAAGGAGACGGCCACGTAGTCCGCTTCCAACTTGGCCGCGACCTTGATGTCCTCCATGTCCTTGGCCGTGAGCGCCGGGGCCGACAGGCCGCCGCCCTGACGGTTGATGCCCTTGTTGTTGCTCAGCACGCCGCCCACACGCACCTTGGTATGGATTTCCGAGCCAACTACGCGCTCCACGTCGAGCACCAGGCGACCATCGTCCAACAGCAGCACGGCGCCGGGCGACACGTCACGCGGCAACTCCTTGTAGTCCAGGCCTACACGCTCCTCATTGCCTAGCTCGCACGTTGCATCGAGGATGAAATGCTGGCCGTTGCTGAGGTTGACCTTGCTCTTCTCGAACTTGCCCACGCGGATTTTCGGGCCCTGCAGGTCGACCATGATGGCCACGGGCACGCCGAGCTTGGCAGCGGCGTCCCGCACCATTTGCGCGCGGCCGATATGGTCGTCCGCCTTGCCGTGGGAAAAATTGAGGCGAACTACATTGACGCCTGCGCCGATCAGCCGGGTAAGGACATCCACCTCGCTGGTCGATGGACCCAGCGTGGCGACAATCTTTGTGCTGCGTTGCATGAAGGGTAGCTCCTCGGCT
>JAFAKZ010000510.1 GCA_019234745.1 Burkholderiales bacterium | reverse complement strand
AGTTCGTGCAGCTTCTTGTCTTCCTCGGCGTTGGCCTCGGCGTCCTTCACCATGCGCTGGATCTCGTCTTCCGACAGGCCCGAGTTCGCCTTGATGGTGATCTTGTTTTCCTTGCCCGTGGCCTTGTCCTTGGCCGACACATGCAGGATGCCGTTGGCGTCGATGTCAAACATCACTTCGATCTGCGGCACGCCACGCGGCGCGGCCGGGATGCCCTCCAGGTTGAACTGGCCCAGCGACTTGTTGGCGCTGGCCTTTTCACGCTCGCCTTGCAGCACGTGGATAGTCACGGCGCCCTGGTTGTCGTCGGCCGTCGAGAACACCTGGCTTGCCTTGGTCGGGATCGTGGTGTTCTTGTTGATCAGCTTGGTCAGCACGCCACCCAGCGTCTCGATGCCCAGCGACAGCGGGGTCACGTCGAGCAGCAGCACGTCCTTGCGGTCGCCCGACAACACGGAACCCTGGATGGCGGCGCCCACGGCCACGGCCTCGTCCGGGTTCACGTCCTTGCGCGGCTCCTTGCCGAAGAACTCGCGCACCTTGTCGATCACCTTCGGCATACGCGTCTGGCCACCGACCAGGATCACGTCCTGGATGTCCGTGACCTTGAGGCCGGCATCCTTGATGGCGATGCGGCAGGGTTCGATGGAGCGCTCGATCAGGTCTTCCACCAGCGATTCGAACTTGGCGCGCGTGATCTTCATGGCCAGGTGCTTCGGGCCGGTCGCATCCATCGTCACATAGGGCAGGTTGATTTCCGTCTGCGCGGTGGACGACAGCTCGATCTTGGCCTTTTCGGCCGCTTCCTTCAGGCGTTGCAGGGCCATGACGTCGTTCTTCAGGTCGACGCCCTGTTCCTTCTTGAATTCCGTGACGATGTAGTCGATCAGGCGCTGGTCGAAGTCTTCACCACCGAGGAAGGTGTCGCCGTTGGTGGCCAACACTTCGAACTGCTTGTCGCCATCCACATCGGCGATTTCGATGATGGAGATATCGAAGGTACCGCCGCCCAAGTCGTACACGGCGATCTTGGTATCGCCCTTTTCCTTCTTGTCGAGACCGAAGGCGAGCGCTGCTGCCGTCGGCTCGTTGATGATGCGCTTCACATCGAGGCCAGCGATGCGGCCGGCATCCTTGGTGGCCTGGCGCTGGCTGTCGTTGAAGTAGGCCGGCACCGTGATCACGGCTTCCGTCACTTCTTCGCCGAGGTAGTCCTCAGCGGTCTTCTTCATCTTGCGCAGTACTTCGGCGCTGATCTGGGGTGGGGCCATCTTCTTGCCCTTCACCTCCACCCAGGCGTCGCCGTTGTCGGCCTTGGAGATGGAATAAGGCATCAGGTCGATGTCCTTCTGCACTTCCTTCTCTTCGAACTTGCGGCCGATCAGGCGCTTCACTGCGTACAGCGTGTTCTTCGGGTTGGTCACGGCCTGGCGCTTGGCCGGTGCGCCCACCAGGATCTCATCATCCGTATACGCGATGATGGACGGCGTGGTGCGTGCGCCTTCGGCGTTTTCAATCACCTTGACGTTGCCGCCTTCAAGCACGGCCACGCAGGAGTTGGTGGTACCCAGGTCAATACCGATGATCTTGCCCATGATGTCTTTCCCTTTTTAACTTTGCCCCGCTAAGCGGCGACGTAATCTTGAATAACCTTGTTTGCTAAGTGGGGATGCGTTTGGCACTTTCAAGTGCCCTCTTGCCATCCGACCCGGGCCGCTTATTCCTTGGCCTTGGCCACCACCACCATCGCCGGGCGCAGCACGCGCTCGGCCAGCACATAACCCTTCTGCATCACGCTCACCACCGTGTTCGGCTCTTGTTCCGACTCCACGGCGTTCATGGCCTGGTGGCGGTTCGGGTCGAGCTTGTCGCCCACCTGCGGGTCGATATCCTTGACCTGGAACTTCTCGAAGGCGCCCGTGAGGTTACGTAGCGTCATTTCCACGCCCATCTTGATGTTCTCAATAGAACTGTTGTCCTTGAGCGCCATCTCCAGGCAGTCCTTGACGACCAGCAGTTCGGTGGCGAACTTGCCCACCGAATATTTGTGCGCCGCAGCAACATCTTCCTGTGCACGGCGGCGAATGTTCTCGCCTTCGGCACGGGTATAGAGTAGTGCGCTCTGCAGTTCGGCCACCTTAGCTTCCAGGGCTGCGACCTGCGCTTCCAGGCTCTCAGCCGCCACGGCTTCCTCGTGCTCGACGGGCTCCATGCCCTGCTCACTTGTCTGCTCAAGCAGTTGATCTTCTTGCATTTCCTTGTTCGGCTCGTGCTGCATGACCACATCTCCAAAAACGATAAGCCACAACATGGGGATGGTTTTTTGCTTTTTCAAGTCCCTACCGACAACAGTGTCTATCTGCCGCCTGTTGCAGCGGGGCGACGCTTTGTTGCAGTTCGATGAAAAGCATACGCTCGTTTAAAATAATTGCTGCGTCGCAACTGAAACTGCATATAATCGAACTACACAACACATACAGATACCGGTGCCGGCACATCCTGGCGGCAGCGGTTCACACGCCCCAAGCAACATCCAGCCGGGGCAGAAGCATGCCGGACCATCGGCTCTCCCCAGGGGGGCTGCTGATCAAATACACGGGATTGCGGCGCAGCGCACCGAGCAGGGATTGCCCACCCCGCCCGCGCTGAGCTGGCGCCCGGCGCCGGAAGCACGTTGTTCACATCCGGGTATTCGATCAGCAGTTCCCGAGGCTACTCCCTATACGAATCGCGCCGCTGTTCAAGCCAGCGGCGCCCAAGTCGAGGTAAGAGATATGTCGACCCGTGAACAACGCATCGCCGCCATTCAACATGACTGGGACACCAACCCTCGCTGGAAGGGTATCAAGCGCGGTTACAGCGCCGCCGACGTCGAGCGCCTGCGCGGCTCCGTGCAGAACGAACACAGCCTGGCCCGCCGCGGCGCGGAAAAGCTGTGGAACCTCGTGCACAACGAACCCTATGTGAACTGCCTGGGCGCCCTCACCGGCGGCCAAGCCATGCAGCAGGTCAAGGCCGGCGTGAAGGCCATCTACCTGAGCGGCTGGCAGGTCGCGGCCGACAACAACGAATACTCGGCCATGTACCCGGACCAATCGCTCTACCCGGTGGACTCCGTGCCCAAGGTCGTCGAGCGCATCAACAACGCCTTCGCACGTGCCGATGAAATCCAGCACAGCAAGGGTGTCGA
>JAFAKZ010000477.1 GCA_019234745.1 Burkholderiales bacterium | reverse complement strand
AGTGCCGCATTGGGTGCGCCGCCCGCCATATCGTTGGCCAGCCGTGCCTGTTTGACGAAGGCCTCCGTGTTCTGCAGCACGAGTGCACGGGCACCGCCATCCAGGGGGCCCAGTTCCGGGCTGCCCACGGCGATGCCGTCCGCCACGTATTCGTGCGGCAGGGGGCTGGCGGCGAACTGGCGCGTCAGCCAGCCCGACTGCAGCGTCTCGTCGCTGTCGGACGCTGTATCCCAGATTTCGATGGAACGGAAGTGCGACAGATTGGGCTTGGGGTAGCCTACTCCCTGCACGACGGCCAGCTTGTGCGATTGCCAGAGCGGCATCAGTGGGGCCAGCGCCGGGTGCAAGCCCGTGCGCTCGTCCAGTTGCAGGACCTGATCGCGTGCGATGGCCAGCTTGGGGCGCAGGGTGTAGTAGTGCTCGTCCGTGTAGGGGACGACGGTGTTGAGGCCGTCGTTGCCGCCTTTCAACTCGATCAGTACCAGCAGGCGCGGTGATGCTTGCGCGGCGGCAGCGAAGGCGACGGTCGGCGTGAGGCTGACCAAGGCTGTGAGGCCGCCAAGCTTCAGGAAATCGCGACGTAGCATGATGGGGTCCTGTCTTATTTCAGCTGATACAAGGGATTCATGACGAGCTGCGTAACCATTTCCGTCGGGCTGCCGTCAGGCACCGCATCCGGTGTCAATGGCAGCAGGACCAAGGTTGCGCGACCCAGCCCACCCGCACTGTCCAGCCAGCGGTCGACATACAGGCCGAAGCCGTTCTTGCCGCCCAGGCGCTGGGTGGCGCGCGTGCCCTGGTCGTTGGCCCCGGTCGCCTCCACCGTATTGCGCGTGCCGTCCATCTCGGCACTGCGGAACACGCGCGCCAGCAATTGCTTGCGCTGCAGCAGCGTCTGGCTATTGATCCAGTCCGTGTAGCCGGGCCAGCCCTTTACATTGGGCGGGTTGAAGATGTCCTGGCCCAGCGCGCGGTCCACGCCCAGTACAGGGCGCCAGTTGGGCGGTTCCACTCCGAAGGTGCGCAGCGTGCCGACAGTCAGCTCCACGGGCGACTTCACCAGCACGCCGCGGTTCTGAGGCGCGTAGAAGGCATCGGAGGTGAGCATGGCGCGCATCAGCGGCTTGATGTCGTAGTGCGCATCGCGGAATACCTTGGCCAAATGCTTGATGGCCTGCGGGTCCGGGTCGGGTGAGACGAACTCGCGCCACAGCTTCGTGACAATGAACTCGCTTGTCTCCGGGCGCTTCAGGATCAGGTCTAGGAAGGCATCGGCGTCGTAGTCGCCGCGGTGGTTGAAGATGATCTTATCGTCACTATCGTGCTGGCGCGGGCGGAACACGTATTCGCCCGTGGCGCGGTCCACGCCCATGCCGGTAAGCGCGCGCGCCGCTTCGCGAATGTCATTCTCGGCGTAGTGGCCCTCGCCCAGGGTGAACAGCTCCATCACCTCGCGCGCATAGTTCTCGTTGGGCTGGCCCTTGCGGTTCTGCACGCCGTCGAGGTAGACCAGCATGGCCGGGTCGTGCGTCACGTCGTGCAGCAGGGTGCTGAAATTGCCCAGGGCCTCACGCCGCAGCAACACATTTTGCCGGTACATCAGTACGGGCGACTTCACCTTCTGCAGGCCCGAGACGAAATGGTTATGCCAGAACAGCGTCATGCGTTCAGTAAAGGGCGAGGGCGTGGCGTACATTTCGCGGTACCACCATTCGCGCAGCTCGATGCCTTCGTCGCGATAGGTCTGGCGCAGCGCCTTTTTCTCGTCCTCGTCCATGGTGGCGGGGCGGCGCTGGGGTAGGGCGTCGCCATTCACCCAGTCGGGCGGCGGCGTCACGGCCGCCTGCAGGGTACCGGCCAGCAGCTTGTCGACGGCTTCCGTGCGGCTGAGCTTGGCGTAGGCGGCGACATCCTCCGGCGCGGGGGCGAATCCTGTGCGCGAGAGCAAGTGGCGGGCGTCGGCGTCGCCCATGGGGGCCGCCAGGCCGGCAACCGCCGTGGTGGCAAGCAATAAGGACAGGAAGATGCGCATGGTGGCATTCCGCTGCAGAAGGAATGCACAACTTAACGCAGCTGGGTGACAAGGGCTGACGACCGTTGGGCGAACTGACAGAATTTACAGATGGAAACGCAGACTAAGAACTTGTCCGTAAATAAGCGGACAAGTCCTAATGTCATGTTGCAGTGATAGAATACCGCCCGGCTGGTAGGAAGTTAGGCCAGTCATTGTCTCTGCAAAAAGGAATTGCGCCATGGCCCTCATGATCACCGACGAATGCATCAATTGCGATGTTTGCGAGCCCGAGTGCCCAAACCACGCCATTTCGCAGGGTGCCGAGATTTATGAGATCGACCCCGACCTGTGCACGGAATGCGTCGGCCATTACAACGAGCCGCAGTGCCAGCAGGTCTGCCCCGTCGACTGCATCCCGCTCGACCCGGATCGCAAGGAGACGAAGGAAGAGCTGGAGCAGAAGTACAAGATCATCATCGCCAAGGCGCTGAGCTGAGCTTTTTCTGCCGCTTGTCTGATGGGGCCGCGTTTGCGGCCCTTGTCGTTTCTGCCGTCCTGCAACGGTATTTGCGCTCCACGCCATATCGCTTGTCGACTGGCATCGATAAGCCGTCCCTTCCTCGTCCGGCCTGCTAAAATCACGCCATTTTGCATCCGTCACAGGAATCCAGCGATGGCTCAGTACGTCTTTACCATGAACCGGGTCGGCAAGATCGTCCCGCCCAAGCGTCAGATTCTCAAGGATATTTCGCTCAGCTTCTTCCCCGGTGCCAAGATCGGCGTGCTGGGCCTGAACGGCTCGGGCAAGTCCACGCTGATCAAGATCATGGCCGGTGTCGATAAGGACATCGAGGGCGAAGCCACGCCGATGCCGAACATGAAGATCGGCTACCTGGCGCAGGAACCGCTGCTCGACGCCAGCCTTACCGTGCGCGCCGAAGTGGAAGCGGGCCTGGGCGAAGTGGCGGAAGCCAAGAAGCGCCTGGAAGAGGTCTATGCTGCCTACGCGGAGCCGGACGCGGACTTCGACAAGCTGGCGGAAGACCAGGCACGTTGCGAAGCCATCATCTCGGCCGCCGGCCAGGACGTGGAAACGCAGATGGAAATCGCCGCCGACGCGCTGCGCCTGCCCGCCTGGGACGCCGTCATCGGCAACCTCTCGGGTGGTGAGAAGCGCCGCGTAGCCCTGTGCAAGCTGCTTATGTCCAAGCCCGACATGCTGCTGCTGGATGAACCCACCAACCACCTGGACGCCGAATCGGTGGACTGGCTGGAGCAGTTCCTCTGCCGCTTCCCCGGCACCGTGGTGGCCGTCACGCACGATCGTTACTTCCTTGACAATGCGGCCGAGTGGATCCTGGAATTGGACCGCGGCCACGGCATCCCCTGGAAGGGTAACTATTCCTCCTGGCTGGAACAGAAGGAAGCGCGCCTGAAGCAGGAAGAGTCGCAGGAATCGGCCCGCCAGAAGACGCTGGCACGCGAACTGGAGTGGGCGCGCCAGAACCCGAAGGCACGCCAGGCCAAGTCCAAGGCTCGTCTGGCCCGCTTCGAGGAAATGAGCAGCTACGAGTACCAGAAACGCAATGAGACGCAGGAAATCTTCATCCCCATCGCCGAGCGCCTGGGCAATGAAGTGATCGAATTCACCAACGTCAGCAAGGGCTTTGGCGACCGCCTCTTGATCGACAACCTGAGCTTCAAGGTGCCGGCGGGTGCCATCGTCGGCATCATCGGCCCGAACGGTGCCGGTAAGTCCACCCTGTTCAAGATGATCGCTGGCCGCGAGCAGCCCGATTCGGGTGAGGTGAAGATCGGGCCGACGGTGAAGATGGCCTTCGTCGACCAGAGCCGCGAGAACCTGTCGGACACGAAGACGGTGTTCGAGGACGTGGCCGAAGGTCGCGATATCCTGCAGGTGGGCAAGTTCGAAATGCCGAGCCGCGCTTATCTGGGCCGCTTCAACTTCAAGGGTTCGGACCAGCAGAAGGTTGTCGGCAACCTGTCGGGCGGCGAACGCGGTCGTCTACATCTGGCTAAGACGCTGATCGCGGGCGGCAACGTGTTGCTCTTGGATGAACCGTCCAACGACCTCGACGTGGAAACGCTGCGCGCCCTGGAAGACGCCTTGCTGGAGTTCGCCGGCTCCGTGTTCGTGATCAGCCACGATCGCTGGTTCCTGGACCGTATCGCCACGCACATCCTGGCCGCCGAAGGCGATTCGCAGTGGACCTTCTTCGACGGCAACTACCAGGAATACGAAGCCGACAAGAAGCGCCGCCTGGGCGAAGAAGGTGCTAAGCCGCACCGGATTCGCTACAAGCCGATCAGCCGCTGA
>JAFAKZ010000304.1 GCA_019234745.1 Burkholderiales bacterium | reverse complement strand
GTGAGGTAAAGCCTCGTGGCGATATGACCGCCTTCTGGCAAGATGCCTTCGTGTATGGCGGTCTTGGACAGGCGGCGGAATTGGTTAGTCAGCTCCTCCCACGGCTGCGGCGCGCGGGCGAACAGCTCGTCGGCACGCTGCTCGACGGTTTGCCGGGCGAAGAAGCGCGAGATACCTTGGCGGCTTGCCGTAACCAGCAAAGCTTCACGGCGCAAGCTCTGCCATTTGCCTATTTGGGCCAGAACCGCTTCTGCCGCTTCCTTCAACCTGGCCGGCGTCATCGTCAGCGTTGCGCTGCCGATCTCCTCAGGCGCCAGTTCGTTGGCGGCCTTGATGAAGGCGGCATTTTCGTCGAGATCCAGTTGCACCGCCTTGTCACCATACCGGTCGTTGGTCTCGGCCAAGATCAATAGGCGATCCAGCTTTTCGATGTCTTCCTCGATCCGGTCCTGCATCGGGACCAGCCAATTGTCGAGACGTGTTCCTGCATGGTCGGCTCGCCATTTGCGACGACGCTCAATCAGCTCCGCTTCGGGCAGGAAATCCCAATACGGGTCGTCGGGGTGCGTGCATGCGACCAGCACGTCCCGTGCTAGCTCATCCAGTCCTTTGCGGCACGTTGCGACCACCACCTCAGTCGGCAGAGAGACGATCTGCTTTTCGGGCTTCATGATGATTCTCCAGTCGCTTGGCCGCGCCGAGAGTGTTCATGGTTTGGCGAAATGCCTTTGCTGGATGACAAGGCAACATTGCGGCTATTCAATTGCGGCGTGCGCTGTTCGGCGATGACTGCTTGCTGGAATAGGCTGAAGCCGTAACGGCACAGAAGGAACCACACCCCGGACACGGCCAGGTCGACGACTGTCCGCATGACGGGCAAACGGCCTATCGGCGCATCGTCCAGGAAGCTTGTGAGCTGCATGCCTAGCCAAAACGCGCCCGCGACGTAAAGCAGGATGGCTTTGGTGTTTCCAAGGAACATGGGCGTAAATGCCACCTGGGCGCCGCAGTGCCGACACGGCACGGTTGAGCGCAGCATGGGCGTTGCAATATGTGCTTCGCAGCATGGGCACTCGTGTCGGAGCGAAAGGGACATCGCAGTGATCCACTGTGTGTAAGTAGCAATACCTTAGCGGCTGCGATGTATAGAAGTCGCAAAGATTGCGACAGCCAATCCCCACATGCCATTTGATCGTTTCGAGTAATTCGAATATGCGCATCAAATCGGTGCAGTCGCGCACTGGGTTGGGGCGTTTGCAAAAATTCCGCGACAAATTGGAATATCACAAAAGACGTGGGAATTTCAAATATCACGTGTAAAAACAATGTGTTATATATTTGGCATGCCTGTTGCTGTCGTCAGTGGAAAAGTAACAACGACGGTCTGCCTCAATGCTTAGTCTTTACGTGATTTTTATACGGCCTTCGGTAGATTCAAAGCCGAGTAGGGTGACCTGGCAGGTTTCGATTGTTTACGCGCAAGGTTCACTTTGACATGAATAGGCAACTGAAATGAATAAGCCCTCTACATTCCTGATTGTCCTGACTGTTTTCGCCACGCAGGCCCCCGCCGTCGCGGCAAAAGACGAGGCACTATTGGACCAGGCGCGCCGCAACCAGACCATTCAAGCCGAGCCCCACGTGGCCGCCTGCCAGCAAGGAATGTCCAGCCAGTCGCTGAAGGCGCTCGACCACGGGCCTCGCGCCACGACGACGCCATGGGTATTGGCTCAGCGCAAGCGCCAAGCCGCCGACGCAGTGGGTGCGCAGTGTCGGCCGACCTGAGCGGCTTCACACAATAGCGGTCTTTCCGGGCCAAGCAAACAATAAGAACGTGCGATCAGAAAACGCGCGGCGTAGCACCACCCAAGAGCCTGGCGCGCAGACACTTGCCTGAGTGGTGAAGAGCTGTGCACTGCGTGATCGCACACGTAACACAAGATTGTACTTGTTCAAATAAGGGGAATCTGAATGCGTTTCAACCTGCCTCAATGTCGGCCTCTAGCGTTGGCTGCGCTGCTCATGGGTGGCGCCCTGGCTCATGCGGAAGCAGCCAAGGACTGCGTGATCAAGAACAACGACCCACACGCCAGTTTCGGTAGCCGCCTGGTCGATGCCTACAAGGCCGACCTGGCCGCCACCAACGAGCCTGACCCTGGTACGCCGCCGACCTTGGTCGATGGTGTCCCGGTGCGTGTCAGCAACCCGCCTTACCCCTATAGCACCTTCCCACAGGGCGGCACGGAAGTCATCGGCCAGGAGAACATGACTTATGGGCCGCTGATGGACGCGATCTACTGCGGCGAAGACGGCCAGGCCATCAAGGACAGCCGCTTTGTCGTCTACGGCTGGATCGAGCCTGGCTTCAACTTCAGTACCTCGAAGACCAGGTTCAACTTCCAGACGGGCACGGGCGGCAACTACCCAGCCGCCTACTCGTACGAACCCAACGTCGGCCAGGTCGACCAGGTGGCGCTTTACCTGGAGCGCACGCCGGACGAGGTGCAGCGCGACCACTATGACTGGGGCTTCCGTCTGACGGGCCTGTACGGCACCGACTACAAGTACACCTTCTCCGACAAGATCGGCCCGGCCTACAAGCAATATGAACAGTACGGCCAGAAGTACGGCTTCGACCCGGTGATGGCCTACGTCGACTTCTACGATCCTTTTGTGGCCCACGGTATGAATATCCGCGTCGGTCGCTATATCTCGATCCCGGACATCGAGGCCCAGCTTGCGCCGAACAACCTGACCTACAGCCACTCGCTGCTGTACACCTACGATCCGTACACGCAAAACGGCGTTGTGGCGACCGTTAAGCTCGACAAGAACTGGACGGTCCAAGGCGAACTGAGCACGGGTAACGACGTGGCATTCTGGAGCAAGCATGAGCGCAAGCTCACGCCGGCCGCCTGCGTACTGTGGACGTCGGACGACGGCAACGACGTGATCTACCCCTGCCTGAATACGATCAACGGCGGCAAGTTCAACTGGAACAACATCAACCAGGCCGTGACGAGCTGGTATCACGTGTTCAACGACAAGTGGCATACCGATACGGAGTTCTGGTACATGTGGCAGAAGGACACGCCCGATGTGCTGAACCCGCAAGGTGCCGCCATGCTGGCATCCGAGTTCCCAATCAACTTCGGTGCTCCGTCTGGCGCGCAATGTAACGATACGACGCGGGTCACCTGTACCTCCAAGGAAGTGGCGCTGCTGAACTACGTGGAATACACGATCTCCGGCCGTGACTACATCACGATCCGCAATGAGTACTTCCACGATCTGCAGGGTCAGCGCACGGGCTTCAAGACGGCCTACTCCGAGCACATGCTGGGCTGGACGCACTGGATCGGCAACGCCATCACCATCCGCCCGGAAATTCGCTACGAGCATTCCTACGGGATCGACGCCTACGACAACCCGACCGCTACGGCGGGTGGCGGCAAGAAGAGCCAGACCATGTTCGCCATGGATGCGATCTTCCACTTCTAAGTAAACGACAAAGTTGTAGCAGCGGCAGGGCTTACCGTCCTGCCGCATGCCGCAAGAGACTGTGCCGCCGCATATTCGCGGCGATAAGCAGCCCGAGTGCTGCCTTACCCAGGCCGCAGCAAATCGAAGACGAACAACAATGCTCCGTGGGCTAGCCAGGTATGGCTGCCGGCAGTGGGCAGGTCGCGGCACGCCCGCGTGCTTAATGCAAGACTGCCATTTGGGTAGAAATATGTTGAAGAAATCGAATATCGCGCTGCTGGCGGGATGCGCGCTGGCGCTTGCCTTTGGCGCACGGATGCTGCGTGCGCAACCATCGGCGGAAACATCTGCTCCGGCTAAACAAGACAAGCCGGATGAGGTGACCGTCACCGACAAACAGCTCAAGTACGTGACGGTCGCTGCCGTCGCGCAGCGTGCGTTTACGCCGCAAAGCGAGTCGGTCGGCTACATCGACTTCAACCAGGACAAGAATGTCCAGGTGTTCTCACCCTGGACGGGCCGCATTGCGGCCGTGATGGTCAAGGCGGGCGACGACGTCAAGCGTGGGCAGGCTCTGTTCACCATTGACAGCCCGGACCTTCTCAACGCGGAATCGACGCTGATTTCGACGGCTGGCGTGGAGAAGCTCACGCATTCGGCGCTGGAGCGTGCCCGCGGCATGCGCGAGACGCAGGCCATGGCGGAGAAGGACTTTGAACAGGCCGTGTCGGACAACCAGACGGCCGAAGCCAACTATCACGCCGCGCGCGATGCGGTGCGCATCTTCGGCAAATCCGACACCGAAATGGACGCCATCGTGGCCTCGCACAAGACCAACGGCGTGCTGGCCATCACCAGCCCCATCAATGGGCGCGTTACCGCGCGCAATGCGGCCGACGGCTTGCTGGTTCAACCCGGCAATGCGCCGGCACCGTTTTCGGTCGCCGACATTTCTTCGCTGTGGATGGTGGCAAACGTGTCGGAGAGCGATCTGCCGCAGCTGGCCTTGGGCCAGAAGGTAAGCGTCAAGGTCGCCGCCTACCCGGGCAAGACCTTTGCCGGCGTGCTCAGCAATGTCGGTGCCGCCATCGACCCCAGCACCCACCGCGTGGCCGTGCACGCCGACTTGGCCGATCCCGGCCACCTG
>JAFAKZ010000176.1 GCA_019234745.1 Burkholderiales bacterium | reverse complement strand
ACGTCGATCAACCAAGCTGGTCAGAGACCTTCTGCGTGCCGTACGAATTGAAAGGTGTTCAGGTCGACGGCGGCCAGCCGCACGGCGCAGCGTCTGCTTTTCTTAGGAAATCGCTGCATAGCCGCGAGTCGCAGATCGATGGCGACTTCAGGCTGGACTCGGTCGTTCGCCGCAGGCGGCCGGGACGACCGGCCAGGTCAACAGCGGTCGTTCATTGAGCCGGCGCCGGGCGACCGCTTCGGCGTCGACACCGGCCGCTCGTGATCGGAAGACCGGTATGCGGCCGCGGAGGACTGCTCCCGGCCGGGTCGACTGACTCAGTCCGACCCTGAGCTGCCGTTCGGCGGTATGAGTTTGGCCGACGGAAGCGGTCGGTCGGGGTTAGGAAAGGCTATGCGTGCGTTCGACCAGGGGCAGCCGGTCGACGGGGCGAGATTCGATACCCGTTGCCAGTCACTCTGATGGTTTATGCAGGATCCGCGCTCTTTCGGCATCTGAAGAACGAGCCGGGCTGAAATTGCGTCCGGCGCAGTGCGCGCCCCCGCGAATACCCGAGAGCTGGATCAGGCCCGGCCGCCTAACATCCGGCGCCATATCGGAAAGCGCTTGGGAGGGCGTGTATGCGTCGGTTGCAAACCCGGTTGGGGGGGCTTGCGCTTTGCTGCTTCGCCGCACTGCTTCCATCGCCATCCGTCGCCGCGAACCCTGAGCCGACGGTTCAGGCGCTTCTGGCGGAGGCGGACGCGGAGCTCGTCAATCAAGTGTTGGCCTGGAATCGAGGCGTCTTCGCGCTGCCGGACGACGTAACGTTCGATCCACCCCTGCGCGATGCGCTCGCCCAACTCGCGCAAGATCACCTGGTGCACCTGCGGGCGCTGCTTCCGGTTTGGATCGCCGAAGAGCGGGCGGCCGCCAAGAACCCGGCTCTGAGAGGCGCCGAACTGGCCGGCGCCCTGTATCGTCGCTCGATCAATGAGCTAGCCATTTGGTCCGTGGAAAGCGCTGGCCCGGCGCATGACGAGGCCTGGCTGAAGGCCGCGCTGGCGCCGACGGCGTGCCGCGACCTATCTCCAGGGTATTTCGCCCAGCGGGCCGAGCACATCCAGGCTGCGCCTGCCGACGCCCGGTCGGCCTTGCTGGCCGCAGAAAAGGTGTTGCTGTCCCGCTGGGGAACGCAGCGCGAAGGCCTCGCCGCCCGGCCAACAGCAGCGGAGATGGCGGCCGCCGACCAGGCAGTGGCGCGTCTGCGCGAAGGCCTGCCCGTGGCGGCCGTACCGATGACGCCATTTCTCGCCGGGCAGCTCTTTTCCCGAGACCGCAAGCCGGGCAAACCGGATCGCTGGGAGCAGTGCGCCAAGAGCCAATGGTGGTTGCAGTCCCAGTTGGCCGACGGCAGGATCGACCGGAAGCAGGCACTGACGGTCTATCGCTACTCGACAATGCTGGACGCCGCCGATTTTGTCCCGCCGAGCTTCAAGCTGAAGGTGGACGCTGCGCGAGAGGCGGAAGGCAAGCCGGGCTATCCGCTCGCCGCGACCTACTTCAAAGTCGAGGGCACCGTTTCACTGCTGGCCAGCACGGATGAGCAGGGCCGGGCCTTCAACGCGGAGATCGCGGGGCGGCAGCTCAGGGTGCCGGGCGTGCGTGGCAACAGACCGCTGGCATTCGAAACCCTACTCGATGATGCGTCGATTGATTACGCGCGACGGCGGAGCTACCCAGTAGGCAAGGCGGGGCAACTACAGTTCGTCATGCAGTGGAGCCTCAGCGAGGATAGCCATGGTGCTCAATAAGACTTCCCTGCTCCTGTGCTTGGCGCTCATGGCGGCACTGCCGGCCATCGGAGCGCCGGTCCCGGCTCAAGCGGCTGCCGAGGCCAAGCCCGCCGCGCCTACCGTACCCGAGATGGTGGCCGCCGCGTTTCGCTTTGGAGATTTTCCCGAACTGGAGCGCCTGTACGCGATCTACGGGCAGCCCGGCCTGCGCTCGCCGCTGACGGGTAATCCACGCATAGAGCACTTCTGGATGGGCGTAAGCCAGATCAGCAATTCGAATCTTCGCGTTACCGAGGACTACTACACGCAGATCGACGCCATGACGCAGAAGTGGGCGCTCGACCATCCGGAATCGGTATTGGCTCAGTTGCTTTATGCCGAAAGTTTGACGACCCACGCATGGTTCCACCGCGGCGGCGGATACGCCAACACCGTATCACCCGCCTCCTGGGCTGGATTTCGAAAGTATCTCAACCTCGCCAATGACCAATTGAGGCGCAGCCAAAAGCTGGCCGTCAAGGACAGCTCCTGGAACCAGATCATGATGACGGTTGGCCAGGGTCTCAATTGGAACGTCAATCAGTTTCTGGCGGTGCTCGAAGACGGCCTTGCCAAGAATCCTGATCACGACAACCTGTATTTCCAGATGGAGACCATGTTGCTGCCGAAATGGGGTGGCGACATCGAGACGTGTGAGCGATTCATTGAGTCGGTGACAGAGCGCACCCGGGAGAAGCGTGGCATGGAGATGTACGCGCGCCTGTATGCCGGGCTCAGCTATGCACAACTGGAGCAATCGCTGTTCAGCGATACGCGCGCGTCCTGGCCGAAGATGAAAGCCGGGTTCGAGGACCGGTTGTCGCGTTATCCGCACGTCGATCATCGAAACATGTACGCCTATTTTGCATGCATGGCGAAGGATCGGCAGGCTCTGCAAGAGCAGCTCCAAAAAATTGGAGACGCATTCGATCCCTCTTTCTGGGGCCACAACCCCGAGCGGACCTTCGAGGAATGCAAGGCGATGGCCAGGCAGCTTTAGCAGCGGCCGGCGTGCTACGCGTTACGCCTTGACGTGGCACGGCTCCTTGAGAAGGGGCTCCGGCTCGCGCACGTCGGCGATCCCCAAGCTATGGTTTCAGTTGCCGAACATACGACGACAGCTGTCGAACACGAGCGCGATTGAGTTCGATTCTGCACGAGTCTCGGAGCGGGTCGTCCCCATTTCCTCCGCCAGCAAGTGCTGCCATCGCACGACACTGCGCTGCCCGCCATTGCTTGAACTTTGTCGAGGCCTCTTTGAAGGCCGCCAGGGCTTGCCGGCGGTACTTTTCGTCCATATCCCAAGCCTTCAACGCTGCCACCACCTTCGCCTCCGCGTCGGCGACTTCACCCTCCGAGCTCGCAGCCGTTGCGTAGAGGCACTCCATGTACGCGCCATGAGCGCCGACCCCGTCGTAGCACGCAGTCTCGGCATCGCTGTTGGCTTGAGCAAAGGTCGCGCTCGGCAACGCCGAGGTCAGTATCAGCAGCAATGCCGCACCAAGATTTAAACGCATATTCAATGCCTTCACCGCATTTGGCGTGAGCGAATGATCATGAGTCGCTCCAGAAGAAACAGAGCAAGGCTCGAGAGGAATCTTTGACTGGCTAACCGCAAAGCAGCCGCTCGCCAATGCCCGCTTGTGGCGGCGGATTCAACCGGTCGACGCAACACATTCGCTGAACATCTCGGCGGGTGTCCGGAAGCCGAGCGTCTTGCGCGGCCTCTCGTTCAATTGTCTGGCGATTGCATTGAGCTGAGACTGTGAGTATCCCGAGATGTCGATGCCC
>JAFAKZ010000160.1 GCA_019234745.1 Burkholderiales bacterium | reverse complement strand
CGCCTGAAGATGCTGTACAACGGCAATGCGGAACTGGTCATCATGATTCCCAAGGACGGCGGCACCCGTGCGACTATCCGCGTGCCCTATGAATTCAATACCCAGCGTGACGCAGACAAGCGAGTCGTGATCGATGACTAATCGTGCCCCCGCCCCTACCGCCATCATTGCCGACGATGAGCGCTTGATGCGCGAGCAGATCACCTTCCGCCTGCGCGAAGCCTGGCCAGAGCTGGTGATCCTAGGCGAAGCCACCAATGGCCGCGACGCCGTGGCCATGGTGCGCAGCCAGGAGCCGGACATCGCTTTCCTCGATATCCGCATGCCGGAGATGACGGGCGTGGAAGCTGCCCGCGCCATCGCGGGCGAATGCCATGTCGTGTTCGTCACCGCCTATGACCAGTATGCGATCGACGCCTTCGAGCAAGGTGCCGTCGACTACCTACTCAAGCCCGTCGACCCAGAGCGCCTGGCCCTCACCTGTGCGCGCCTGCGCGAGCGGCTGGAAACGCAAGGCGAAAAGCAGCCCGATGGCATGGACGTACTGCTCGAGGAACTGACTCGCCGCATGGGCGGCGCAAGTCCGGCCGCCCGCCCGCGCGAGTACTTGCGTTGGGTGCAAGCCAGCGTGGGCAGTAGCCTACGCATGATCAGCACGAAGGAGATTTTGTTCTTCCGCGCCGAGGACAAGTACACGCGCGTTCAAACGGAGCAGATCGAAGCCCTGATCCGCAAGCCGATCAAGGAGTTGGTCGACGAATTGGACCCCGAAGAATTCTGGCAGATTCATCGCTCAACCCTTGTTCGCGTCGACGCGATCGAGCAAGTGACACGGGATTTCCGCGGTCAGCAAATCGTTCATATGCGCGGCTCGGACGCCGAATTGGAAGTGAGCCGTAGTTACAGCCATTTGTTCAAGCATATGTAGTCGCCGACACTTTCCGGTCGTATTCACACCTGGGCGCAAATACATTTGCGCCCTTGTTTTTTGATGGTTAGCCGGTATTTCCGGTGAGTTTCCAGATAGGCCAAATAGTCATTTCATCACCTTAAAATGTGATCGACTACCCATTCGAAGCACCTCCAAATGGGGAAATACCTTCCTCCAATTCCTACCGATTATCGAAAAAATTAATGGCCCATCTTGATTAGCAAATCCTAAACGACTACAAAGGCAGTAATTTCGATAAATGCGACCGAGGCAATCATGCCCTGTATCGCTGTATTCAATCAAAAAGGGGGGGTGGGAAAAACCACCACGGCCTTGAATCTCGCTGCTGCGATCAATCGCGATGGCAGCGCTCCCCTATTGATCGATCTGGACCCACAGGCCCATCTCACGGCACTGAGTGGCGTGGGTGCAGTTGATTCCACGTCCAGCATTTATGCCTTCTACCAATCGCATCGCCCACTTCTGGAACTATTGCACCATCCCCCGCAAAATTGGCAGGTATTGGCTGCACACCTGGAACTTGCCAAAGTCGATACGCAATTTGGCAAGGGGCCGGATATTTTGAATCGCCTAAGGAATGCCCTGGTACGCGAGCGCCTTTCGGCACCTGATCACAGCATTGTGATCGATTGCTCGCCCGTGCTGGGCGTCCTGTCGCTCTCGGCAATATTTGCCTCCGACCGGGTATTGATTCCCGTGTCGGCCGACTACCTGGCCATCAAGGGCGCCATACAGGTGGAACGGACGCTGGATGCATTGAGTCGGGTAATTCGCCACCCCGTGATGCGCCGTTACGTGCTGACCCGTTTCGATTCACGCCGCCGGATGTCCTGGGATATCGAGAAGACCTTGCGCGAACGATTCGGTGAGCAGCTGTGCACGACGCGGATTGGCGAAACGGTGGCGCTCGCAGAGAGCCCGGCCGAAGGGAAGCATATCTTCGACTACGCCCCTACCAGCCGCGGCGCGCAGGACTATCAGGCGCTGCACGCAGAATTGAAGGATACGGGGTTCCTAGCGACCGGCAAGCCGGCGACGGACGCTCAGGCGAGTGCTTTCATTGCCAAGCTGAAGGGACAGATGGCGACGACCCGCTAGTGTGGTGTTCCAGGAGTAACGTGAATAAATGATTCCTTGATTTTGCCCGTATCGCACGAAGCGAAGCCGCGTCGTATCGGGCATACGGCAAGGCTGAGCGACACAGCGAGACGGCTGAAAGCATGGAATTATTTCAGGTTGTTTTTAGAACACCACACTAGGGTGAATCAGAATCAAGAGCCGCTGACAAAGCCCCAATGGCTAGGCGTGCAAACACAGACAGTACAAGTAGTACGGCAAGTTTGCACAACAACGCCAGAAGGGTCTTATTAACGGCGCTACCGGCCCAGCGGGTCGTGACCGATGATGAGCGAGATAGCACTCTCGAGGTCAGCCCCCTGTGAACTGGCCGCTTCCTCGATGGTGCGTGTCTCCAGCACCGTAGCGTGGCGATACATCTGCATCAGCTTGCTCTCGGCATGAGCCAGATCGTTGGCCTGGATAACGAGGTTATCGACCAGCGCGCCTGCCTTGGTTTTGATCCGGAAGCCGAACTTCTGCATACATTCAATGTATGCGATATTCCTGGCAGCGTCACGCCAAAATCAGCACATTAAGGACGCGCTGATCTATTCCTGGGGATCGCGTTTGGGCCAAATCGGGATGGATATCGGCACGCTGATCGGGGGTAAGGGTGGTTCCCCTTACCCCCGATCGGTGGGACGGCAGACGCCCGATTCCCAAGGCCGTGCAACTTGGACCTTCGCCCAAACCCTGCGGGGCGGGGCTTTGCGGGCGGTCTGCGGCGTCGCGATCCCTTCGAATACGTCCAGTATTCGTGCGGGATCGACTCCTTGCAGCCCATCCCGTTGCCAGAGTTCTTGGTGAGCGAAGCGAGCCTAGAACCTGTGCATCCTTTAGGGCAAAGCGGCCGCCGCGACCCCAGGAATAAATCAGCGTGTCCTTAACGTTCAGGCAACGGTATGCGCTCCGTTTCCCCGGGGACATGCGGGAACTCGTCGGCTTGCCAGCGCTGCTTGGCCGCTTCTATGCGCTCCTTGCTGGTCGCAACGAAATTCCACCAGATGTAGCGCGGGCCATCCAGCGGTTCGCCGCCCAGCAAGAGGAGCCGGCTGTCGGCCCGCATCGAGAGGTTCGCCGCCATGCCTGGCATGAACACCACTAGCTGCCCGCCCCGCAGAACCTGGCCTTCGATTTCCACTTCGCCGGAAGCCACATACAGGCCCCGTTCAGCGTGCTCGGCCGGAATCTCCAGGCTCGCGCCATTTTCCGCTTCGATGGCGACGTACAGCGTATCGCCATAGGCACGCACGGGCGAAGTCTCGCCCCAGGCCGTGCCGATCAACACACGCAATTGCACGCCCGGCGCATCGATCACCGGCAGGTCGACCGCCGGGTAGTGCCAGAAGCCCGGCTCATCGTCCTCATTTACGCTCGGCAAGGCAAACCAGGTCTGGATGCCGTGTACGCGCTGATCCGCCTGGCGCAAGGCCTCAGGCGTGCGCTCGGAGTGCACAATGCCGCGCCCGGCCGTCATCCAGTTGATATCGCCAGGGCGTATCTCCTGCACACTGCCTAGGCTGTCGCGATGGAGGATGGCGCCCTCGAACAAGTAAGTAACGGTGGCCAAACCCACGTGCGGGTGCGCCCGCACGTCCATTCCCGTGCCGGCCGGCATAACGGCCGGCCCCATATGGTCGAAGAAGATGAAGGGCCCGACCGCCTGCTTGGGCAGGCTGGGCAGCAGGCGCCGCACACTGAAGCCGCCCAGGTCACGCTCGTGCGGCTTCAGGATATATTGGATTGCTGTCGGCTCTGTCATCGTGTCGTCCTTAGAATCGCCCAGCGCGGAAGTCCATCACCGCTTGCTCGACTTCTTCACGCGTGTTCATTACAAACGGCCCCCACTGGGCGATAGACTCATGCAGCGGGCGACCGGCGATCAGCAGCACGCGCAATGCCTGCCCGCCTGCCGCGATACTCACGGCGCCCTTTTCGGCACGCGTCTCAAGCACGGCCATCTGCTTGGTCTTGACCGGCTGGCCTCGCCCGCCAACCAAGGCCTCCCCTTCGTACACATAGAAGAAGGCATTGAAATCGGCCGGCAAGGCATGCTCGAAGCGCCCGCCAGCAGGAATGTGCAGGTCCAGGTAAAGCGGCTCCGTATCCGGCTTCTGCACGGCGCCTTTCACGCCCAACACTTCACCCGCAATTACCTTGATATGCACGCCCTGCTCGGTCGTCAGCTCAGGAATATCGGCGGCCGGAATGTCACGGTAGCCAGGATCGGTCATCTTGTTCTTGCCGGGCAGGTTCACCCACAGCTGGAAGCCCTGCATCATGCCGTCTTCCTGCTCGGGAATCTCGGAGTGCACGATGCCGCGCCCAGCCGTCATCCACTGCACGCCACCGGCCGTCAGCAGGCCTTCATTGCCCGCGTTGTCGCGATGGCGCATGCGGCCGTTGAGCATATAGGTAACCGTCTCGAAACCGCGATGAGGGTGATCCGGGAAGCCGGCGATATAGTCGTCCGGATTGTCCGAATGGAAGTAGTCCAGCATCAGGAACGGGTCGAGCCGGCGCTGCAGGTCTTGCGTCAGCACGCGCAAGAGGCGCACGCCAGCGCCGTCGGACGTCGGCATGCCGTTGACGATGCGCTCGACTTCACGGGGTGTGCTGGTCTGGGTTGCGACAGGCGTATCCATGGCTCTTTCCTCATTCAGTGGGTTCGATCAAGTTCGACCGCTTGATATGAATTCTCTACATCAAGCGATCGAATTGATAGCAAAAAGCTTTGCGCTACTCTGTCGAAATCACTGAACGACTAATCATGGTCACACCCGCCGCAGCCAATTGCGACAAGTCAGGGCTTCATCGCTGCCATGCGCCGCTGCATTTCCTCTTCGGAAACGTCCTCCACATGCGTTGCAATACTCCACGCATGGCCGAATGGGTCCTCAAAGGTGCCGACACGGTCGCCATAGAACTGATCGGCAACCGGTCGTTGCACGGTGCCGCCGGCCGCGATGGCCCTCGAAAAGACGACGTCCACGTCGGTCACATAAACCAGCAGGCTGCTGGTACGACCGCCCAAGGTCTTTGGGCTGAGCGCGCCCATCTCCGGGAACTCATCCGACATCATGACGACCGAGTCGCCGATTTCAATTTCAGCGTGGGCCAGGCGGCCGCTGGGCTCCTGGAACTTCATGCGTACCTTGGCGCCCAGCGCCTTCTGGTAGAACTCCAGCGCCGCCTCGCCACCTTTGACCGTGATATAGGGCGTGACCGAGCGGTAGCCTTCCGGGATGGGTTTGACAGTTTGACTCATGGTTTTCCTCCTGTTTAGGAGTTAAGAGTCTAGACCCGGACCGGAGCGTTAGCGACGTCGTCTGTCGAGACAATTGCCACTATTTCTTGCGTTTTCCCCAGCCCGCGCGGGCCGTGCTGGCGCGCGCGAAGCGATCTGTCATTGCAGCAGCGTCCGATACCTCCAACTGCACAATCAGCCGGTCCAGCTCTGCACGAAAACCCTTGAGGTCGGCCAGCAAGCCCGTGCGATTTGCCAAGGCAATATCGCGCCACATCTCCGGGTGACTACCTGCGATGCGCGTGAAGTCGCGAAAACCCGTCGCGGCCAGCTCCAGGCACAAATCCGCATCAGGCCTATCCAGCACGCTGTTCATATAGGCGAACGCCAGCAAGTGTGGCAGATGGCTGACCGCCGCGAACACCGCATCGTGCCGCGCGGCATCGAGCGTGACGATATTTGCCCCGCAGGCCGACCACAGCGCCGCAACGCGCTCCTTGGCTTCGACTGCAGTCTCCGCCAGCGGGCACAACACGACATTGCGCTGCTCAAACAGGCCATAACGGGCCGCAGCGGCACCCGACAGATCCGAACCGGCAATCGGATGGGCCGGTATGCAGCGATCCAGGCTATCGGCCAAGTGTGCGCGATATAGCGCCACCACGTCGCGCTTCGTGCTGCCGGCATCGGTCACGATGGTGTGGCGCGGCAGCACCGGTGCGATATGGGCCAGCACGGCGCCCATCTGGCCTACGGGCGTCGCCAGCAGGACAAGATCAGCATCCGCCACGGCAACCCGCGCATCCGTTTCCGCCCGGTCGATCACCTGGAGCTGCAACGCCCGCTCCAGGTTCTCGGCCGAGCGCCCCACGCCGACCACCTCGCGCACCAGCCCTGCTCGCTTGAGGTCGAGCGCGAACGAGCCCCCTATCAGGCCGACACCGATCACTACGAGTTTATTGAGCACATCGACCTCGTTAGTTGGGATGACGATTACAGCTCGCGGCCCACCGCTTGCGCGATCAGGCGCAGCGAACCCATCAGGTCCGTCAATTCCTTCGGCGTCAGCGCCTGGTCAGCATCACACCAGGCTTCACAAGGGTTCGGGTGCATCTCGATCAATAGGCCGTCGGCACCAGCCGCTACGGCTGCGCGTGCCAGCGCCGGTACCATCCAGGCCTTTCCGCCTGCGTGGCTGGGATCGATCACCACGGGTAGATGTGTTTCGCGCTTCAGTACGGGGATGGCCGTGATATCGAGCACATTGCGGTAGGCCGTCTCGAAGGTACGGATGCCGCGCTCGCACAGGATGATGTTGTGATTGCCGCCGGCGGCGATGTACTCGGCTGCCATCAGCAGCTCGGAAATCGTAGCGGACAGGCCGCGCTTCAGGATGACCGGCTTGTTGACGCGGCCGACTTCCTTCAGCAAATCGAAGTTCTGCATGTTGCGTGCGCCGATCTGGATCACATCCACGTCGTGTTCCAAGAAGGTGTCGAGCATACGCACGTCCATCAGCTCGGTCACGATGGGCAGCTTGTATTCCCGGGCTGCGCGCTGGAACAGCTCCAGGCCTTGTACGCCCAGGCCCTGGAAGGCGTAGGGGCTGGTGCGGGGCTTGAAGGCGCCGCCGCGCATCAAGCGACAGCCGGCCGCGTGTACGCCGGCGGCGGCCAAGTCCATCTGTTCCTGCGTCTCCACCGAGCAGGGGCCGGCGATCACCTGGATCTGGTTGCCGCCAAGCTTGATACCACGGATATCGACCACCGTGCCGCTCGGGTGCCCTTCGCGCGCCACGATCTTGTAGGGCTTCACGATGTGCATGGCGCGCTCGACGCCCGGCATCTGCTCGAACACCTGCTCGCTCAAGGCACGCTCGTCGCCGATGGCTCCCACCAGGGTGCGCTCGGTACCGCGCGAGACATGTTCGGTCAGACCGGCAGCGCGGATGCGTTCGATAACGGCGTTCAGTTCGGCTTCCTGGGCCGCGGGCGACATTACGATAATCATGGTCAATTCCTTGTGGCAGATGGTGCGATGGTTGAAATAGGCAAAAAAGAAGGCGGGCCCGTTTGGGCCCGCCTTGTCTCGATTCCTGTGTTTTCTTAGTGCGAAATCGGCCAGCCCGTATCAAGTCCTGATCGGGAAATAATAAAAGCCGAAGTACACATTGAACTGGCGCATGGGGTGCTTCCGTCGCTACCTAGTGAAAACCTGGGACCAGCATAACCGAAGTTTTTGCAAAACCGCAATGGCGATTTTCGTCCTGTCTAGACAGCCTTGCGGTCCACGATCACGTAATGCTTCTTCATAGGCTCGATCACCTCGAATACGCCCTTGAAGCCGGCCGGAATTACCAGCGACTGTCCTGCCCCCACCTCCACCGCCTTGCCCGCCTCATCGATCACGCGGCAGCGCCCTTCTGTGACGAAGAAGAATTCGTCCTCACGCTCGCCGAACTCGATGCGCCAGCTGCCCTTCTCGCAGGCCCATACGCCCGAAAACACTTCGCCGCTGTCATTGGTGAAGTGGTTCCACGTGGTACGCAGCGGGTTGCCATCCAGGCGCCGTGCCTCGCGCGGGTGGTCGTATTCCGCTGCCGTGTCCTGCTCGTGGAAGGCGATGATGGAAGGCATGGCTTACTCCGTCGTTTCGAATATCGGGTCGAGTTCAGTCTGAGGCAAGGCACGCAGGTCGGGCGCCAGAAAACGCCTGCGCGCCGCTTCGCCTTGAAGGTACGTGTCGCTATAGTAGCTCGCCAGCACGACCTTGCTAGGCTCCATAAGCCTACTTGCACGGTGCTCGAAGCGGGACCTTGCCAACTCCCAGCGCGGCTCGGCAGCATCACGACGAACCTCGTCGGCCACCAGGCGCAGGAACGCTTCGGTGATCGTCACATGGTACTTATCCGGCACACCTAAGTGAGTAACAAAGGCACGCAGCGCACGGCGAAAACGCTCGGCGCCGGCTTCAATGCCGTGCCGGCGCATGGCGGCCCAGGCGGCAAACACATGGCAGCGGTGATCGAACACATGGGGCGCCAGCGTGCCGTTGAACAAGGGAGCAAGCGGGTCGGGCAAGTCAGGCTGCAACAGGGGGTATTCAGATACGTTCATCTGGTCAAAAGGGTCGAAGCTGCGCGGCGAGATTGCCGCCGTCCACAGCTTGCAGAAAAGCGTCGCGCAGGCGTGCGGTCTCGGCCGTCACCTGTCGCCAGTAACGTTGGCGCGTATTGTCGTCCATACGCGTGAAATCGCCGCGGTCCGGTATCTTGCCATAGGGCAGCTGCGCCACCCAATCGGGAGATGGTGCCACCAGCACGACGTTGGCCAGGCGTGCCGGCTTGGCGCGACGCCAGGGTAAAGCCTTGTCGAACCAGCCAGGTACCACGTGCGGGTAGAAATGCGGGTAAAGCACCAGGCCGTCGAACTTCGGATAGGGCAGATCCAGGTGGTAGTCGACCAGACCGCCATCACGATAGCGCCCGGGCGGCGCATGGCGCGGGTCGCTCACGCCAGCGACGACCAGCGGGATCGCGGCCGTCGCATGGAGCGCATCAACTAGGTTGTCGGCCCGCAGGGGTGCGATATGCGTGGGAAAGTCACCCGACAGCGGCAACGGCGCGTGGCGCGGATCGGCAAACCAGACGCGGCGCCAGCCCTTTGCGTAGAGGCGGCGCGACACGATATTGGCTGATGCGACCGCAACGACGCCCGCCAGCTGCCTCATGCGGCCTTCGGACGCTAGTAGGCCACGTGCGCGTACCGTGGTGAGCGTCAAGGCGTAATGGGGGTGCGATAGCAGGGCCTCCGGCGTATCTCCCAGCAGGTCCCGCACCATCTTGCGGCAGCCCTCCGCCACATCGGCGGGCGACGCATTCTTGGCATAGGTCTCGGCTGTATAGCGCTCGGCCAATGCCAGCAGCGCACGCGCAGGGTCGGCCTGCATGGCGCAGGCAAACCGCCAGCCGCCAATCGAGCTACCTACGAGATGGCGCAGGCGTGGCGCGCGCGGCAGCCAGTCGCCGAATACGGCCTGGTCGATACCGGTAAGCGACAGTGCCTTGGGGCCGCCAGCGGCGCCGGGGATTAGGCCGACGTGCCCTGGCAGCAGGCCGTCCTTGCAAACATGGTCGAGCGCGTCGCGGCCCGCCCGCCAAACGAGCGGGGCACCACGGGAAATATGGATGGCTGGGGATTGCGACATCTGCCTGGCGGAACTGCATCGAAGCGGCGATTTTACCGCGGAATACCCGCGTTCGCTGCGAAGAGAGGATTTCAGCGGTCAGGCAGTGACGTCGGTGTCTTGCAGGAAGCGCTGGACGGATTGGCGGGCAAGTTCGGCGACTTCGCGTTCACTAAGCCGCATGCTGGTCGGCGTCAGTACACGGTTGTTGCGGCGACGCCGATAGGCGATAAATAGCGCAAGCAGAACAAGCGACGCGATCAGGATGGAGAGTACCAGCGGCATGGCGGGAATGGTCTGATTAGGAAGTCGCCAAATCTTACGTTGCCGCAAAAATGCAATCATCATCCAAACAGGGTAATAAAATAGGCGCAGTGAATAAATCGGATAGCCCCATGCAAGCTGAACACTCGCCGCTCGGCAAGGCTACGCCTTATGCCGAACAGTACGACCCCTCCCTGCTCTTCCCCATTCCTCGCCTGACCAAGCGCGAGGAAATCGGCGTGCCAGCCACCCTGCCCTTTTTTGGCGCGGACATCTGGAATGCCTATGAATTGTCCTGGCTCAATGAGCGCGGCAAGCCCAACGTAGCGCTGGCGAACTTCATCGTGCCAGCCGATTCGCCCAATATCATCGAGAGCAAGAGCTTCAAGCTCTATCTGAACAGTTTCAACCAGACGAAGCTGGCAGGCGCCGACGAGCTGAAAACACGCTTGGTGGCCGACCTGAGCGCAGCCGCAGGCGCCAAGGTGTCGGTAAAGATTGCACTGCCGGACGAGTTTGCGGTCGAAAAGGTGGCAAACCTGGAAGGCTATTGCATCGACAATCTCGACGTCGAGATCGACCGCTACGAGCCGGCACCAGATTTGCTGCGCACTATCGACGAGGAGCCGGCGGTAGATGAAACGCTGGTGTCGAACCTGCTCAAGTCCAATTGCCTGGTTACGGGCCAGCCTGACTGGGGCAGCGTGCAGATACGCTATCGGGGCACACCTATCGCGCGCGACGGCCTGCTGAAATACCTGATCTCTTTCCGCCGCCACAATGAATTCCACGAGCAGTGCGTGGAGCGCATCTTCATGGATATCACACGCCGGTGCAAGCCGCAGGCACTGTCAGTTTATGCCCGCTATACACGCCGCGGCGGCCTGGACATCAACCCCTTCCGCACCAGCTTTACCCAGGCTGCGCCTGGGAATGTGCGTACGGCCCGGCAGTAATCCGTACACGCGAGACAATCTGCCCTACTGACAAACACTCCTGACAGTATGCTGTCAGGAGCTATGGCGCACCATGCAGTCGTCGACACAGCGACATATCCCACTACTAGGAGACTGCCATGAACGCCAGCAACTGGTTTGAAATTCCCGCTCACGACTTCAACCGCGCCAGCCGCTATTACGAGACGGTGCTGGACATCCAGCTCAAGGCCGACAACGAATTCGCTGGCCTCAAGATGGGCATCTTCCCGCACGACAAGCCGGGCAGCGGCGGCGCCGTGGTGGAAGGCAAGGACCACGTACCGGGTAGTGCCGGCACGCTGATCTATCTGCATGCGCCGCAGCTTGATGCCGTTCTCGCGCGCATTGAACCGGCGGGCGGTGCCGTGCTACTACCCAAGATGGACCTGGGCGACGAGATCGGCTACATCGCCATCATGCGCGATACGGAAGGCAACCACATTGGGCTTCACCAGCCGGTCTGATCGGCCTCCGGCGTGGCACACTTAGGCCTTTGAACCACGGAACCTCCTCGTGCGCCGCGCCGACCGCCTCTTCCAGATCGTCCAGCTCCTGCGCTCGCGCCGGCTCACCACTGCAAGGTGGCTAGCCGAGCGGCTGGAGATATCCGAACGTACGGTCTATCGCGATATCCGCGACCTGACGCTATCGGGCGTCCCTATCGAGGGCGAGGCGGGCGTGGGCTATACGCTCAGGCACAAGCTGGATCTGCCGCCCCTCATGTTCGACCGTAACGAACTCGACGCACTGAAGCTGGGTGCCCGCATGGTGGCCGCCTGGGGCGACCCGGTACTGGCACAAGCGGCAGAAACAGCGCTCGCCAAGGTGCGCAACGTGCTGCCGGATAATCTGCGGCAAAGCGCGACCCATGTTTACGTACCGGCGATTCACAACTACCCGCTAGCCATCATCGGTAGCGTGCGCAGCGCCATCGACGGTCACCAAGTTATCCGCATCGCTTATGAGACGGCCGACGGTAGGGCCAGCGAACGACGCATCTGGCCGCTAGGCCTGTTCTTCTGGGGGGATCGCTGGACGCTGGTTGCCTGGTGCGAACTGCGCCAGGACCATCGCCACTTCCGGCTCGACCGAATACGCTCGCTCGACATCCTGGAAGAATGCTTCGAGGCCACGCGTGAGCAGAGTCTGGCGCAGTTTCTACGTGGCGTTGGCGTTAGCACCGCAAATCTGGACTAAGAGCCCGACACCAGCAGGGACAACTCGCCACGTATGGCATCGATCACCGAGGCCCAATCGCCCCGAGCTGGCTGGCGCCACAGCCGCATGGTCGGATACCAGGGCGTATCGGCTCGCTCCAGCATCCAGCGCCAGTCCGGGTGGTGGTGCGGCAGCAGCAGCCACACTGGCTTGCCGAGTGCACCGGCCAGATGGGCAATCGACGTGTCGATGCAGACGACCAGGTCCAACTGCGCCACGATGGCGGATGTGTCACCGAAATCAGCCAGCTGGCCTCCTACGGCGGCAATCGCTTGCCCCGCAAGGGGCGAAGCGGCCTCATCCTCGCCCAGCCCCTTTTGTAGACTGACAAAGGCCGTTCCGGGCACCGTCCACAGGGGCGCCAACACGGCGAGCGAGGGCAAGGAGCGATCATCGTCGTTATGGTGTATGGGGTTGCCGCGCCATGCGACGCCTATCTTGAAACCCGACTGCGGCAATACCGGTGCCCAACGCGCCACCCGCTCGGTCGGTGCCTGCAGGTAGGGCACCTGCGAAGGGATATTCTCCAGCGTCGTGCCGCAGCACATAGGCAGGCTCATGGTGAACGACCAATAATCGTGGCCGGATAAATCTGCCTGCTCGTCACCCAGCGGCACCAGCACATCGACGCCCTCCAGCGAACGCAGCAAGGGGAATAGCTCGGGCCGGCATACGAAGCTCAGCTTGCCGACACCCATCTGCTGCAGCAGGGGCAGATAGCGGCAGAACTGCAGCTCGTCGCCCAGGCCCTGTTCAAGCCAGACCAGCAAGGATTTGCCGACAATTGGCTCACCGCGCCACTGCGGGAAGGGCAGCTTGGGCACGAAGATGGGTACGCCTGGCAGTCGCGGCGAATAGCGTGCCTCGTAACGACGCCAGCCCTCCTCCAGCCGCCCTTCCGCCAACAACAAGTGTGCAAGGTTTAGGGCCGCCTGGGCGTTGTCGGCGTTCAGCGCGAGCGCTTGGCGAAATAGCGCCTCTGCATCGCGCCGCCTACCCTGCTCCGCCCGCAGCACACCCAGATTGTCGTAGGCTGGCGCGTAACTGGGTTCCAAGGCCGTCGCCAACTGGTAATGCTGTTCTGCCTCGTCAACGCGTTGGCGGTCTACCAGCAAGTTGCCGAGATTGGAATGCACGCGCGCAGTGGGCTGCAGCGCGATCGCCCCACGATAGGCTTGCTCGGCCTCATCCCAGCGCTTGAGCGCGAAGAGTGAGAGGCCGAGATTGCACCAGGCGTCGGCGTGGCGCGGTGCGATGCTCACGGCCGCCAGGTAGTGTTGCACCGCCGGTTCGTGCTCGCCACGCCGGGCCAGTAGCAGGCCTAGGCGCGCGTGGGCATCGGCATGCCGGGTGTTCAGCGCGATGGCGCGGCGCAGATGCGGCTCCGCCTCCGCAGCCTGGCCCACGTACTCCTGCATTGCGCCCAGCCAGTAGTGGCCATCTGCGTTGTCGGGCTCTAGCTCAAGCAACTGGCGGAAGCAGGCTTGTGCCTCGCTGTATTGGTTTGCACCGAGCAAGCTGCAGCCCTGCCGGATCAGGTATGCGGGGGAGATACCAAGTCCGTGCGCAGGGTTACTTGGTGTGTTGGAATCCATGGCTCGCATCTTATCCGACAGATGCGGCCGTGGGCTATCCAGGCTCGCCCGTCAAAACAACAACGCCTGCCACGCGGCAGGCGTTGATCGTATCCAGCAATGTCGACGATCAGTGGAAAAGGAACGGCCAGTAGGCGGTAGCGCCATTGTAGGTCGCACCATTGATCACCAGCGAACCGGAAGCAGAACCCACGCTCGGGAATTGCGTGAAGTTGAAGGCGAGATTATTGAACGTCACCGTGTAGGTATTGGCGCCGATCTGATAAGTCAGCGGCCCGCCG
>JAFAKZ010000480.1 GCA_019234745.1 Burkholderiales bacterium | reverse complement strand
GGCAAAGCCCACCGTTTCCTGTGCGATTTCCACCACCCAGCCGGTGTGGCCATCCTTGAGCGAGTCCTCGAATTGTTTGGCTGTCCAGGGGAAGTCCTGCACTGCTGCCTCAATTGCGGCAACGGTGGGAACATCACGCGGGGTCATCGGTCGGAGCATTGCGGAGGGATTACTAGCGATTTCGTTAAAAATTACGGACCTAAGGTAGGGGTTTACCTATGTGGGTTCACCCTTGCAAGGTCTATAATGCCTGCAAAGTTACAAAACATTGCGAGTTTCTCACCATGGTTGCCCGTACTCCTGGATTAGCTGTCGTCATCAACCTCGATTACATGAACATCTCATGCGAGCTGTGCCGCATGTTGTGGCTCATGGTCGAGCGCTCGATGCTGCAAGCAGGCTTCTCGGTCGATAGCCGTGTCTTTGTGTCGTCTGACCCCGATGCTGCCACCAAGGCACGCTTGGTCATGAAGGGGCTCGAGCCGGCGTTCGAGTCCTTCGGCGTGTCGCAGTTCGACGCGGTCAAGGAATTCTACTGCTACGACCTGGCTTCCCGTATCGACCTGAACATGGCCGACGCCAACGACGTGGTCGAAGTCGTCGAACTGCCAAATTGACCCCTTCCTAGCAAACCGCCAGCGGCAACCTAAGCACGCTGGCGTTCGCTTGTCTTAAGCGCCACCTTGTCGCGCACGTAGAGCAGTTCCAGTCGCTCCGCCGGCTGCCCACGCCCTGCCTTGAATTCCACCTCCGCCAACGCCAGCACGCCACGTGCGTGTGGATAGACGTCATTCGCGTACGAGGCCAGCTGTGCGCCGTAATGCGCAGCAATCGCATCGCCCGCAACTTTGAAGCCTGTGCCTACGCCCACCCAGCCGTCGCCTGACAGAGGTGGTAGCGCCTCCGGCTTACACACGGTCGACGCCGTCATCTCGCGCCACTCGTCACTCGCGCGCTCGAAGCCGGCTACGTAGAGCTCACCCATGCGCGCATCCAGCGCCGCCAGCACGCGCGGCGCCGCGCAATCGGCGGCAAGGGCTGCCAGCGTATTCACGCCTACCGTGGGGATGTCGAGCCCAAAGGCCAAGCCCTGTGCGATGCCACAGCCAATGCGCAAACCGGTGAAGGAGCCGGGGCCGATCGATACGGCGATGCCATTGAGGTCGGCCACCGTGGCGCCAGCGTCCGCCAGCAGGCGCTGGATCTCAGGCAGGGCCATCTCGGCGTGCTTCTGCTGCGCATGCCATTCACGCGTATGCAGTTCACCGCGAAATCGCAGGGCCAGGGAGAGGTATTCGGTGGAGGTGTCGAGTGCGAGGAGGTTCATCTTGGCCCATGTAGCTTATGCCCCATTCTAACATGCCCCTCTGCGATCCCCGTCTGACCAAAAAAGAGCCCCGCATGAGCGGGGCAGAGGAGGAGGAAAGTGCGGCAGTCTTGCGCTAGTGCAAGACTGCCTGAGTTCAGTTCGGAGTCAGGATATTACCGAGCCTATGAGAGCTTCTTGATCTAGATCAAACAAGAGGCAGCCGCCCGCGCGTAGCGCTTCCGACCAATGCGACTTGAAATTGGAAATAAATTTCTACATACTGAAAGTAGAAATAAATTTCCAATTCAATCATGGCAACGCTATCCAGTGCGGGCAATACGGCAGGAGACGAGACCCGCGCGCAGCTGATCGAGGCGGCGACGACCATCTTCCTGCGTGACGGCTTCCGCGCAGCCCGTGTGAAGGACATTGCGGCGGAGGCCGTCGTACGCCTCTCGGCAATCAACTACCACTTTGGCGGCAAGGACGGGCTCTACCTGGCCGTGCTGCAGCATCACGCCATGCTGGCGCTGGCCCATGCGCCCATACCCGAGGCCAGGCCTGGTGTGCCGGTGGAACAGCGTTTTGCCGAGTTCGTGCGGGCCATGGTCTACCGCATGCTCGACCCGGCCAGTCCTTCAAGGCTGCCGCCGCTGATGATACGCGAGGCGGTCAACCCCACAGAGGCGCTCGATGTGATGTTTGAGCGCTTTACGCGGCCGCTGCAGGCCGTGCTCATCGGCCAGCTGCGCGAAATCTTCGGGCCGGACGCCAGCGAAGCGGTGCTGGCTCGCGCGGCGCTCAGCGTGCTGGGGCAGGGCATGGTCTATGTGGTGGCGCGCCCCTTGGTGGCGAAGCTGCACCCAGAGTTCTATGGCCAGGAAGCCGATGTGGCGACGCTGGCCGATCATATTGTGGCCTTCTCCTGGGCGGGTGTTCAGGCGGTGGCGGAAGCAGAAAGGAAGAAGCATGGGAAAGCCTGAGCGCATTGCGCTGGCCTTGGTTCTGGCATCTGTTCTGGCGGGCTGCGGCGATGGAGATCGGCACAGCTACAACGGCTATATTGAGGCGGAGCCCGTACGCGTCTCGTCACCCG
>JAFAKZ010000346.1 GCA_019234745.1 Burkholderiales bacterium | reverse complement strand
CTTGTGCGCCAGATCACCCACCGAGATCGTCTCGGGGATCATCACGTCCTTGATCTGTGGCTCGGTCGGTGCCGCGAAACCATGAGCGTTGTCTTGGCCCTTGCCACGACCACCCTTGCGCGACTTCCAGTCGCCCGACGCGGAATCGCCGCCACGCGTCTTGAGGCCACCGCGCCGCTTGGCGCCATCGCCCCAGCCATCCTTGCTCGGCGCCGCTGCCTTCTTTACATCAGTCTGCGGCTTGGCTTCCTTCTTTGCCTCGCCCGGCTTGGGCGCAGCCTTGTGCAGCGTGTGTTCGGTCTGGGCCGGCTTCTGTGCGGCCTGCTGGGCGGCGAGCGCTGCCTGTTCGGCTGCTGCCTTGCGCGCAGCTTCGCGCTCCTGGCGCGCCCTGGCGTCGGCCGCCTGGCGTTCATATAGGGCACGTTGGCGTGCCTGGTCTGCTTCGCGGGAGGCCAATTCGGCCGCACCCAGCACGGCAGCACGGTCCACCGAGGGAGGGGCGGTTGGCGTAGCAGCTTCAGCTGCCGGCTCGGCTTCTGCCTGCACCTCGACAACCGGCTCCGGCTCAATAGCAACGGGCTCGACCACAGGCTCCGGCGTTGGCTCGACGACAGGCTCTGGCGCAGCAACGACTTCCGGCACTTCCAAGGCCACCGGTTCGATTTCCACGACGGGCTCGGCCACCACGGGCTCCGGTGTCGCCACGACGACTTCGGCCGGCTCCGGTGCCAGCACGACGCGCTTCTTCTTCACTTCCACCTGAATGGTGCGTGCCTTGCCTGTTGCGTCGGACTTCTTGATCTCGCTCGTCTGCTTGCGTGCCAGCGTCACCTTGGGCTTGTCCAGCACGGACCCGTGCACGCTGCGCAGATAGGCCAGCAGCTTGGTCTTGTCCTGCTCGGTCAAGGGATCGTCAACGCCGCCCTTATCCACGCCAGCGGCGCGGAGTTGGTCCAGCAAGTGTTGGGGCGGCATCTTCAGATCGGCCGCGAATTGGCTCACGTTCATTTGTGTCATCCTGACTCCCGTCTCGTCACCCGGTCCGTTTATTCCTGCTCGAACCAATGGGCGCGTGCGGTCATGATTAGTTGCTTGGCGGCTTCCTGGTCGATACCGGTCATTTCGACCAGCTCATCGACGGCCAGCTCGGCCAAGTCGTCGCGCGTCGCGATGCTATTGCTCGCCAGCGCGCGGGCGATCTCGGGCGTCATTCCTTCGAGGTCCTGCAGCGCTTCGACGCTGTTCTCCACCTGCTCTTCCTTGGCGATAGCCTGGGTAAGCAGGGCGTCGCGTGAACGGCTGCGCAATTCGTTGACGAGGTCTTCGTCGAAGCCTTCGATGTCGAGCATTTCGGCGATCGGCACGTAGGCCACTTCTTCCAGCGAGGTGAAACCTTCCTGCACGAGGATTTCGGCGACTTCATCGTCCACATCCAGGGCGCGCATAAACAGTTCGCGCACGCGGCTGTATTCCGCCTCGTGCTTCTGTTCGGCCTGTTCCATCGTCATGATGTTCAGGTTCCAGCCCGTCAGCTCGCTGGCGAGGCGCACGTTCTGGCCGCCGCGGCCGATGGCCATGGCGAGGTTTTCCTCTTCCACCACCACGTCCATGGAATGGCTGTCTTCGTCCACCATGATCTTGCTGACTTCAGCGGGCGCCAGGGCGCCGATCACGAACTGGGCCGGGTCGGCCGACCACAGCACGATGTCCACGCGCTCGCCGGCCAATTCGCCGGTCACGGCCTGCACGCGCGAGCCGCGCATGCCGATACAGGTACCTTGCGGATCGATGCGCTGGTCGTTGGACTTGACGGCGATCTTGGCGCGGGCACCGGGGTCGCGGGCAGCGGCCTTGATCTCGATCAGACCTTCCTCGATCTCGGGCACTTCCAGTTCGAACAGCTTGGCGATGAATTCCGGTACCGTGCGGCTCAGGATCAGCTGGGCGCCGCGACCGTCGCGGTCGATCTTGAGCAGATAGGCGCGCACGCGGTCTCCCACGCGCAGGTTTTCCTTAGGGATCATGTGCTCGCGCGGCAGCTTGGCTTCCAGCTTGCCCACTTCCACGATGGCGTTGCCACGCTCGATACGCTTGATCGTACCGGTCACGAGGTGTTCGCGGCGCTCCAGGAAGTCATTGAGAATCTGCTCGCGCTCAGCGTCGCGGATCTTCTGCAGGATGACCTGCTTGGCCGTTTGTGCGCCGATGCGGCCGAATTCGATGGGCTCGAGCGGCTCTTCGTAGAACTCGCCGATGGCGAGGCCCAGGTTCTGCTCGTTCACGTCGGTGATGGCGTACTGGCGCGACGGTTCTTCGTGGTCGTTGTCCTCGACCACTTCCCAACGGCGGAAGCTCTCGTAGTCGCCCGTCACGCGGTCGATGGAGACGCGCACATCCACGTCATCTGTGTAACGCTTCTTGGTTGCCGAGGCCAGCGCCATTTCGAGCGCAGTGAATACGATGTCTTGCGGCACGTTCTTTTCGCGCGCCAAGGCATCAACCAGCAACAGGATTTCACGACTCATTGTTCAAACCTCCAACCGACGCTTGTTGGGCAAGCACGCCCATAACCCTAAAATTCTTCTGCACGCAACCCCGATCAGAACACCGGCACCAGGCGCGCCTTGTCGATTTGCGCCAGCGGCACGGCCACCAGCGTCTCGCCTACCTTGACTTCAACCTTGCCGTCATTGAGGCCTTGCAGCACGCCCTGCACCGTCTTCTTGCCGTCAATGGGCAGGCGCAGCTTGATCTTCACCTGCTCGCCGGCAAAACGGACGAAATCCGCCTCCTTCTTCAAGGGGCGGTCGATGCCGGGCGATGACACCTCGAGCCGCTCGTACGGTACGTTCTCGACCGTAAACAGGCGCGTCAGGTGGTTGCTCACCAGCACACAGTCGTCGACCGTAATGCCGCCGGGCTTGTCGATAAACACGCGCACCAGGCCGTCGCGGGCCAACTCGAGGTCGACCAGCTCGTAGCCCAAACCGGGCAGTGTGGCGTCAAGTAGACGTTGATAATCCATATCGTGTCGCACAAATGAAAAATGGGCTCTCGAGCCCACTTCTTCAAACTAGAATTGAAATCCCCGCTATTTTAGCGACTTAGCGCGAAAAACGGAACCCCAACCGTCAGTAAATCCAACCCGGCGAGTAATTCGACACCTCCCTAGCATGTGCTCGAATGAAGTTGGCGGCGGTTCGGCGAATCCGTTACAGTTACCCGACGATGACAATATGGGCTGATTGCCGCCAATTGGGCCAGCCTCGCGCAGACGGAGACAATCGATGGAAAAAATCTGGCTGAAGCACTACCAGCCTGGGGTGCCCGAAACGATCGACGTGAACGAATACCGTTCCGTCGGTGAAGTTTTCGAGAAGAGTGTCGCGCAGTTCCGCGATCGTCCGGCCTTTGCGAACTCGATCAAGTTCGCTTCGCGCACGATGAGCTATGGCGAAATCGATGAAGCATCGCGCAGCCTTGCGGCCTATCTGCAACACGAGTTGGGGCTGAAGAAGGGCGACCGCGTCGCCATCATGATGCCCAACCTGCTGCAGTACCCCGTCGCCGTGTTCGGCATCCTGCGTGCCGGCCTCACCGTCGTCAACGTCAACCCGCTCTACACGCCGCGCGAGCTGGAACACCAACTCAAGGATTCCGGCGCCAGCGCCATCATCATCGTCGCCAACTTCGCCCACGTGCTGGCCGAAGTAATCGGCAAGACGCAGGTGAAGCACGCCATTGTCACAGAAATGGGCGATATGCTGGGCTTCAAGGGCAGCATCATCAACTTTCTCTTGAAGAAGGTTAAGAAGATGGTGCCACCGTTCACGCTACCCAAGTCGAGCAGTTTCAACAGCGCGCTCGCCGTTGGAAAGCGCCATGCCGTCACCCCGGTCGACGTGGGACACGACGACATCGCCTTCCTGCAATACACGGGCGGCACGACGGGTGTCTCCAAGGGCGCCATGCTCACTCACCGCAACATCATCGCGAATATGCAGCAGGCGCACGCCTGGCTGAAGAAGGATCTGAAGGAAGGCTACGAGGTCATCGTCTGTGCGCTGCCGCTGTATCACATCTTCTGCCTCACTGCGAACTGCATGGTGTTCTCCAAGATTGGCGGCCTCAATATCCTGATCACGAACCCGCGTGACATTCCTGCCTTCGTGGAAGAGCTGGCCAAGTTCCCCATCACCTGCATGACGGGCGTAAACACGCTATTCAATGCGCTGATCCACAACCCCGACTTCAAGAACCTGAACTTCAAGACCTGGAAGCTGGCGCTCGGCGGCGGCATGGCCGTGCAGCGCGCCGTGGCCGATAAGTGGAAGGAAGTAACGGGTGTGCCGCTAATCGAGGCCTACGGCCTGACGGAAACCTCGCCCGCAGCATGCATCAACCCGCTCAATATCACGGGCTACAACGGCGCCATCGGCCTGCCCATTCCGTCCACTGACATCCAGATCCGCGACGCGGACGGCAAGGCCTTGGGCTTCGATGAGCCGGGCGAGCTGTGCATCAAGGGCCCGCAAGTGATGAAGGGCTACTGGAACCGCCCGGAAGAAACGGCCAAGTCCATCGACGCAGACGGCTGGCTTTCCACGGGTGACATGGCCGTCGTGATGCAGGACGGCTTCGTCAAGCTGGTCGACCGCAAGAAAGATATGGTGCTCGTGTCGGGCTTCAATGTGTATCCGAACGAGGTGGAAGACGTGGTCGCCATGCACCCTGGCGTGCTGGAAGTAGCGTGCATCGGCGTGCCGGACGACAAGTCGGGCGAAGTGGTGAAGATCTTCGTGGTGAAGAAGGACCCCACGCTCACCGAGCACGATGTGATCGAGCACTGCCGCAAGAATATGACGGGCTACAAGGTGCCTCGCTACGTGGAATTCCGCAGCGAGCTGCCGAAGACCAATGTCGGCAAGATCCTGCGTCGCGCCTTGCGTGATGAGGAACTGGCGAAAGTGAAGTAATACTGGGGCCTTTTACGTACGTATAACTTGACCTAAGGCTCATAAGTCGGCGATGCCGCCCGGTAAACCCGGGCGCTCGTCACTTGTGGGGCTGGGAAGATCGGCTCCCTCTTTATTGAGTCCACCCCCTCCCGTCCCCGCCGCCGCGGGGAAGCCTCGCTCGCGCTCGTTAGCGTATCGACCTCCAGCCCGCCTATCGGCGGGCTTTGTACATTTGAGCCATGTTAGACTGGAATCAATTACAAACATCACGCCCGCGAAGCCCACCATGAACCTCGTGCCCTTTTTCAAGATGATGGCCGAACGCCAGGCCAGCGACCTGTTTGTCACGGCCGGCAGCCCCGTGCAGGTGAAGATCCAGGGCGTACTCTACCCGGTGAACAAGCAGATCCTGGCGTCAGATCACGTCAAGGCGCTCGCTTACGAGCTGATGACCGAAGACCAGCGCGCCACTTTCGAGGCCGAGTGGGAAATGAACTTCGGCTTCCCGCTCGAAGGGGTCGGCAACTTCCGCGTCAACGTGTTCCGCCAGCGCGGCAGCGTGGGTATCGTGGTTCGCTTCGTCAAAGCCGTCTCGCCTTCCATTGACGACCTGCGCCTGCCCGAGGCGCTCAAGTCGCTGATCATGGAAAAGCGCGGGCTGATCTTCGTCGTGGGTTCCACCGGTTCGGGCAAGACGTCCACCATCACGGCCATGCTGGAGCACCGCAATTCCACCGTGCCGGGCCATATCCTCACCATCGAAGACCCGATCGAATACATCTACCCGCACCGCAAGAGCATCATCAGCCAGCGCGAGGTAGGCATCGACACGCATAGCTTCTCCGATGCGCTCAAGAACGCCATGCGCGAGGCGCCGGACGTGATGATGATCGGCGAGATCCGCGACAAGATGACCATGCAGCATGCACTGACCTACGCGCAGGCGGGCCACCTGATCGTCTCCACACTACACGCCAACAATAGCTATCACTCGATGAACCGCATCATCAACTTCTTCCCGCACGAAGCGCGCGAGAGCTTGCTGATGGACCTCTCGGTGGCACTCAAGGCGGTGATCTCGCAGCGCCTGGTGAAGAACAAGCAGGGCCACCTGACGCCGGCTGTCGAGGTCATGGTGAACTCCAGTCGCATCGCCGAGCTGATCAAGAACGGCGAGATCGACCAGATGAAGGAAGCCATGGAGCAGAGCCTGTACCAGGGCTCGCAGACCTTCGAGCAGGCGCTGTACAAGCTGTTCAAGGAAGGCGAGATCACCTACGACGAGGCGCTGGCGAATGCGGACTCTGCCACCAACCTGGCCTGGCTCGTCAACAACGCGCAGTCACTGGAAGAGCAGGAAGCGGACCGCGCCAATCGCCGCGCCGCGGGCGAGGCGCAGAAACAAGCACACGCAGAGGCCGACGTCAGCTTCGACATCGACTTGCATTGACCCTACCTGCATTAACCATCTGAGGTACGACACACCGCATGAAGCTCTACGGCATCCCCAACTGCGACACCGTCAAGAAAGCCCGCGTCTGGCTCGACAGCCAAGGCGCCGCCTATCAGTTCCACGACTTCAAGAAGCAAGGCCTGGACACCGCCCTGCTCAATACCTGGGTCGCCCAGGTCGGCTGGCAGAAGCTGGTCAACAAGCAGGGAACCACCTGGCGCAAGCTGGATCCGACACGCCAGGCCGTCGTGGTCGACGCGCCCAGCGCCATCGAGCTGATGCTGGAATACCCCTCGCTGATCAAGCGGCCTGTGTTGGTGCGCGAGGGGAAGATGGCAGTAGGGTTTGATGTGGATGCGTATACGGCGCTGATCAGCTAAGCGCGAATGCATCCCGGGCGTATCAGTGAAGTCGATACGCCGTATGTGATTCCCAAGTATCTGCCGACATCCGCCTCTACATGCGGCGCAACGACTTCGCTGTTGCGCCCTACTGCTGTCGACCCTATGGTGAATTGGGTGGGAAAACGGCCTCGGTGTCCTCGCCGATTGCTCCGCCCGCCCATAGCTGGGCGTAAAGCAAGTAGGTCGGCAAAGCGAAGCGCCTTCCGACGCATGGAATCGTTGATTCGCCACTGATTTGGGGGCGCCCAAGAGCGTCAGGCGCGTAGCCGATTTCGTAGGACGATCGAACGATTGTTGGTATTCAACCATTCCATGCGTCGGAAGGCGCTTCGCTTTTCCGACCTACGGAAGCTGTATTCGATGTTCATTCCTTGTGCGGCAGAACGGCCTCGTTATCCTCACCAACTGCCCCCCCTGCGCGTTCGTAGGCCGGCGTAAAGCGCGAGAACTTGATCGGCAGTGCCGGCTGCTCGACCGATGCGTCACCCAGCGGCACTGACACCTGCCAACCCCGCGCCTTCGCCAATTCCGAATCGGCCGCCTCCCGAACGCTTAGCACCGGCTCTACGCAGGCATCCACGCCGCTGAATATCGCCTGCCATTCGGCCTGCGTACGGCTTGCAAGTGCGTTCGCCAGTGCGGCCTTAGCTTCCTGCGGTGACGACGCAAATCGCGCAACCAGGCCCGGATCACCGACCGCCTCGCACAGC
>JAFAKZ010000290.1 GCA_019234745.1 Burkholderiales bacterium | reverse complement strand
ACGGGGATGCCGTCGCGGATGGGGTAGGCGAGGCGGTCGCCGCGGCAGATAAGCTCCTGCTTCGACTTGTCGAAGTAGAGCGGGCCCTTGCACAGCGGGCAGACGAGGATTTCAAGCAGTTTGGCGTCCATCGGTATTTCTCAATGCGTTCAGTCGTGCATGCAGCCAGGCACCCAGATCGGGTGTCAGTTCGGCTGCAACGGGGATAACCCAAATACTACCATTGTGTTGCAGTCGCGCGAGCTTTACTGCGTCCTTTTCCGTCGTCAGGATTGTTTTGCCGCCTAAGCTATCGACATCGTGTGGTTGATAGTCGTAGTGATCAGGGAAAGGGTGCTCGTCGAAGGCGAGCCCGGCGTCGCGCAGGGTGGCAAAGAAGCGTGCCGGCCGGGCGATACCTGCAATCGCTGCAATACTTTCACCGCGGAAGCTTGCCAATGCGCGTCGCGTATCGGGCGAGCCGAGCAAGTAGGCCTCGCCCGGCGCCAGGCGCATGTCAAAGCGATTCGCGTGGGCCGGGATAGCTGCTTCTGCGCGGCCGTTGACGACGATGGCATCCACGCTGGCGAGCCGCTCCGGCAGCTCGCGCAGTGGACCGGCCGGCAGCAGCCAGCCGTTGTCGAAACCCCGTGCGCCGTCGATGACGACCAGCTCGATATCGCGTGCCAGGCGGTAGTGCTGCAGGCCGTCGTCGGACAGGATGACGTCGACGTGCGGATGGCTGTTCAGCAAGGCCAGCCCGGCCGCAGCACGGTTGCGGCCGACAAATACTGGGCACTGGCAGGTCTGTGCCAGTAGTAGGGGCTCATCGCCAAAGCGCCCGGCCGGGCCGGCCGAATCGACCTCGGCCACAGTATCCACGCTGCCGCCGTAGCCGCGGCTGATGATGCCGGGCTGCCAGCCGTGTTGGCGCAGCGCCTCGGCCAGGTAGCGCACGGTCGGCGTCTTGCCGGCGCCGCCTGCGCTCAAGTTACCGACGACGACGACGGGGACAGGCAGGCGCACTGATTTGCTGGCACCGCTCCGGTACAACGCACGGCGTACCGTGCTGACGGCACCGAATAGGCCAGATAGTGGCAGCAGCAGGGCGGCGGGGAAGCGCGATTGCCAGAATTTGGGTGTCCGCATTCCGTCCCTCAGAAAGCAACATTCCCGCCTTGGCGGGAATGTGCGGGTAGATTTACCGGCAGTACCTTACTGCGGCGCCTGCGTATCGAAGGTCAGCTTGCCGTAGCCGGCGATGCGCGCCGCCTCCATCACATTGACGACGGACTGGTGCGTGGCATTGCCGTCCGCATTGATCACGATCACCGGGTCGGGCGACTTCGCCACGCGGCGCAGTTCAGCGGCGAAATTCTGCACACCGGAGAAGTTCACACGCTGGCCCTGGATGGCATAGGTGCCGTTGCTGGTTACCGCGATCTCGATCTCTTCGGGCTTGGTCGCGGCTTTTTCCGCGTCGGCCGTGGGTAGGTTGATCTTGAGTTCCGTGAACTTCGAATAGGTGGTGGTCGCCATCAGGAAGATCAGGATGACCAGCATGACGTCGATCAGCGGCACCAGGTTGATTTCCGGTTCTTCGCGGCTGCGGCCTCGGCGAAAGTTCATGACAGGCTCCCGATCAACCGCGTTCGCCGTGCACGACTTCGACCAGCTTGATGGCCTGTTGCTCCATCTCGACGATGAAGCTGTCGACGTTGGAGCGGAAGTGGCGATAGAACACCAGTGCTGGCACGGCGACGACGATACCGAAGGCCGTGTTGTACAGCGCCACGGAAATGCCGTGCGCCAACGCGGCCGGGTCCGAACCCTGGCCTGGCGTCTGCGAGCCGAACAGCTCGATCATGCCGATGACGGTGCCGAACAGGCCGAGCAGTGGCGCCGCCGTGGCGATGGTGCCAAGCGTGGTGAGGAAGCGTTCCAGGTCGTGCGCGACGGCGCGGCCCGTTTCCTCGATCGATTCCTTCATGATTTCGCGCGAGCTTTTCACGTTCTTGAGGCCGGCGGCGAGCACACGGCCCAGCGGTGAATTCGCCTGCAGGCGCGACAGCATGTCCGACGTCACGCCGCTTTGCTTGTATTCCTGCACGGCCAGTGCCAGGAGGCCGTCTGGCAGTACCTGTGCGCGGCGCAGCGAGACGGCGCGCTCGATAATGATGGCCACAGCGACGATGGACGCCACCAGGATGAAATAAATGGGCCAGCCGGCGGCCTGGAGAATGGCGAGCATGGAAGGGGTGTTCCCCGAATTCTAAAAACCGCGTAACTTTATCTGCGCCCGCGCCAAC
>JAFAKZ010000470.1 GCA_019234745.1 Burkholderiales bacterium | reverse complement strand
GGCAATGATCGGCGGCAACGACCAAGCCGGTGAAACCTTCACGCTGCAGGACGCCGATACCGTTGCCGCCTTTGCGCTGAAACAGGGGCTGGCCGGCGTCCACTTCTGGTCCTTCGATCGCGACACGGATTGCGCACCTGCAGCAGCTTCGGCGACCTGCAACACCTACGGCCAGGCCGGCACGCTGGGATTCGCCCGGGAGTTTGTCAAGGGCGGCCTGTGAAGACGCATCGGCCTACGCCTGCGGCTGAAGTAGAAGCGCCGCGCTCGGGCAGGACCAGACGCTCGCGAAGGGCTGCTTTCGGATAGCCTAGGAATCCATGAAGATCTTCTTCGCCACCCTCTTGTTGGTCGAGCCCGTCAGGCCGCGCACCAGTTCGATGAAGTGACGGAAAGCCGCGGGCGCCGGCGGGCCCAGTTTCATGTGGTCGACGTAACCATCGAGGGACTGGTTCAGGGCGTAGGCAGGTTTTACCGTGCTGAAAGTCTCCTGTCCAAGCTCTCCGCCGTTGAATGTGAGGCTCATCCATATTGCAGGATTCGCAGGCGGCAGCGGTCGACTTATTTTGCGGCGTTACTTCAAGTACTTCGCCAGAAAGGCTTCCATGCGCTGCGCACGATCCACCCGGTTCTCCAGGTAGTACAGCCCGTGCCCCTCGTCGAAGTAGGTGACCCAGACGGGATCGTTGCCAGCGTCGCGCAGGGCGTCTCGCATGCGCTTCCCGTTGGTCAGTGGCACGCGCCGGTCTCGTTCGCCGTAAATCAGCATCAACGGCGCCTTGATCCTGGCGGCCTGCTTGTCGGGCGACTCGGCGTCGATCATTGCGGCGTCTTTGTCAGGATCGCCGATCAACTCGGAAAGTTCGTATTTGCGACCTTCGAGGCTGACGTCGTCGGCCACCCACATCGAGCCCCGGATGAACAGTTCGAGATCGGTCGGCGCGAAGCCGGCAATGCCGCAGCGAAACACCGTGGGATCGTTGATGAGACCCATCAGCGTGCTGTAACCGCCATAACTATCCCCGGCGATGCAGGCCTTATCAGTGGCAAGGCTCTGGGCCTGCGCCCACTTCAGGGCATCAACCACGTCGTCCTGCATGGCTCGGCCCCATTGCCGGAGCCCCGCTTGGAAATGAGCGACACCGTAGCCGTCGCTGCCGCGCATCTCGGGCTCGACGACCACATAGCCGCGCGATGCAAGGAACTGCTCCATGGCTTGCCAGCTCCATTCGCTCCCGCGTGCCCACGGGCCACCGTGCACGAGCACGACGGCGGGCAGGGGGCCGGTGGCGGTGTCGGGGCGCGTCACCCAGACCGGCAACTCGCGGCCATCACGCGCCGCGATGCGGGTCAGGGTCACGCTGGCCATCTGCTCGGGCTGCACGTTGGCCCGCACGGCGCCGATCGGGCGCCAGCGATCTGCATCACCGGCCGACCCGGCTTGATAGAGATAGAACTTGCCGGGCTCATGGTCGCTGAATGAGCGAACGACGGCCACCATGTCGGCCGCGCCACACCGACGGCAGTCGATGCGGTTCATGCGGTCCGGAAAGATCCGGTCCACACGGTCCTGGAATGCCCGCATCGATGCATCGAACCAGTATGTCGACTCCCCGTCCACGGTGAAGCGAACGCCTTGCAGGCGTCCCTCCAGATTGATCAGCCGGCCCTCGAAATCGAAGCCCGGTGTCTTGATGATGGGCCGGTCCTCCGGCTTGCCGGCCTTGAAGTCGTATCGCGTCAACCATCTATAGCCCTCGGGGCCATAGCGTTGCGTCACGTACAGGCCACCGGCATCGTCGACACCCTTCACTACAAAGGGAGCTCGCCCCGCGCGAGTCTCATAGAGCTGCGTCCAATTCGCGCTGCCCGGTCCGCGCCAGTAGGCGGCCGTCTCGCCCTCGTGTCGTGTCAACGCCACGCGTACTTCCCCGCGGCTGTCGGCAAACCACGCGGTCGCGTGAGGCGGTGCGTTCAGGTTCTCATACGGGTGGGGCGAGGCCCGCTGAAGGTCCAGCCACACCGGTTTCGCCTCGCCCCGGTCGTCCGAGATGGCCATCAGGACTCGCTCGGTCGCCTGTCCAGTTGAGGAAGCCGGAACGCACTGCACCGAGTGGTGCCCCGACCAGAGCTTGCGCATTGAGCTGCCATCGCTATTGACGGCATACAAGGCCGCCGGGGAGCCGTACTTGTCCGGACCGTCGTCTTCGCGGACAACTGTGAACACCAGCTTGTCCTCACTGAGCCAGCAAACCGACCGGATATCGCCATCGGGGAACAGCGCGATGCGGCTGGCCTGCTTGCCCTGCACCACGTCGAGCACAGCGAGCGCTTCGCGCTCGGTGCCCTGGTTGGTGAGGATGGCGAGCTTGCTCCCGGACGGCGACAGGACAACGTCGCGCATGTCGTCGTTCTTGAAGAACAACTCGGCGGGCTGCGCTGCCGCAGGCCCGGCACCCGAGCAAAGGACGGCAGCCAAGCCGCTGGCAAAAAGCAGGTGTCGGAGTCTCATCGAGTTGGCTCGGGCTGGTGCAAGCTGCGGCGACAGTCGACGCCTATCTCGTTGAACTCTCTGCCTCCGAGCTTGGTGCCGCATGCTAGGCGGTCGCCGGACCGGCACGTGCCCGGGGATTCCCCTTGCAGTCGCGGCACTAATGCCAAATCACCGGAGTTGCGGCGGCGCTAGGTCCCGCTCTCCAGGCCGAACTGCTCTCGCAACTCGTTCTTCAGCATCTTGCCCGTCGCACCGAGCGGAATGGCGCCGACGAAGACGACGTCGGCGGGCATCCGCCACTTGGCGATGCGGCCATCGAAGAAGGCCAGCAGCGCTTCGCGCGCGAGCTCGGTGCCGGGCTTCCTGACGTCCTTCCGAAACCCGACACGGCATCCCAACAAGGTCTACGATATTCATGAGGTCCAAGACCTGTGGGGGGCTTTGTGTTGATGCGATCAACCGCATGCACAAATGCATTCATGCTGGAGCCTAGCCCATCGCTCGAGCTGACGCGCGCCTCACGCTGCACTCTTCGTCTGCCGCGGACCGGCAGCATTTCAGCAGTGGAATCGTCGGCGCGAACGTCTGCAACGGGTCGATTTCCACGCGGCGCCGTCGACGGCTACAGTCGGCCATGAGCGGACACTGATGAGCGTTGGCTTTCCGGTAGGCTACCGCCGCAACACGCACCTGGGGCAGGAGGTTGGCCGGGCTGCGTCAAGGGAGCGCAACGTGACAAGAGAGCGTTTGGCATCAGCGGTGCGGCGAGTTCCATTGGTGGCGCTGCTTGGCTGTGTCTCAGGACAGCTGTCTGGGCAAGAAATCTCTGCCAGCCCCGTCGAACGGAAAGCGATTGAAGAGCGGGCAGCGTTCTTCCGGACGGAGTCCGACGCCATACGCGATACCGCCGGCATAGCTCGCGCGCCGAATGTCGAAGATTGTGTGTTGCTGGCTACACAAGTCGGTGCTTCCTACTTGTGCCCTGCGCCGAGCACCGCTCGTGCCAAGGTGGAATCAGCCCTCATTGCGCGCGACTGGATGCCGACTCCAAAATCTGATTCGGATCCACGCTATTCGTTGGGAAGTTTTCGCAAGGGCGAGGCAGTTGCCTTCTTCGTATGCACGCCCGCACAAACGAGTTGTGTACTTGAACTACGGGAACGGCACTAGCGCGCCCTTTCGGCCATGAGCCGTCGACTGCGAAAGGCGACTTTCGAGCAGGCGAAGAAACTTATGCTGCATAACGCGAACGTTGACATTCGATGAGTGCCGCCGGCGCCAGTCGGACAGTCGCTTCATGGGCGGGCCTGCTTATCGGCGCCGCACTGCTGGCGCTGTCCAATGTCGTCGGAGGTGCGTGGCTGTTTCTCCACTTCTATGCGGAATCCGGTGAGCTGGGCGACAAAGACAAGTACGCAGGGCTTCAGACTGCGGAATATCGATACAGGGACTATGGGAGGCCGGAGTTGATTCTGCTGGTCGATTACGTCGACGGCACGGATCGCGTTGCAATTGGGCTCCCGACGCTTGATAAGCAGCACCCTCGCTTGTGGACGTACTTGAATGAAGTTGATTTCAAAGGTAAACCGTTTCAGCTATCGCCGATAGGAACGCAACTGGCCCCACACTGCGACCAGTTGGATGTCATCTTAAAAAGTCGGAACGTCTCTCGGGAGATCGCGTCGTTCCTTGAGGCAAAAATGCGGTGCTCATGATCGGCAGAGGCCGCTTTCGGCAGGAAGTGCATATTCACAGTTCCGGCCAAGGGCGGGCACCGGCCGGCGACCGCTGAATGGTCATGTGATATGGTGATCGTTAACGATCCGCTTTCAAGACGTTGGACCGCTTTAGCAGGCTGCTGAAATACTGCCCCGACTCACGCGCACATGCGCTGCAGTTGTGAACCGCCCCGGGTATCGCGGAGGCCCGTTGGGTTAAGTCAGACGGTCGCGGTCTGACCAGCGCGTTGTCGATGGTAATTGGCCTCGAACTCAGCGGGCGGGACATAGCCCAGCGGCGCCATTAGCCGGTGATTGTTGAACCAGG
>JAFAKZ010000130.1 GCA_019234745.1 Burkholderiales bacterium | reverse complement strand
CGCCGTGACCGAGATCGCGCAAGGAAATACCGATCTCAGCGGGCGCACCGAGCAGGCCGCCGCCAGCGTCGAGCAGACCGCGTCGTCGATGGAGCAGATGAGCGCCACCGTCAAGACCAATGCGGAGACCTCGGACCAGGCGACGCGGCTTGCGGGGGCAGCGCGCGATGCCGCGGCGAGCGGCGGGCGCGTCGTTTCCGAGGTGGTCTCTACGATGGGCACGATCTCAGAGAGTTCGCGCAGGATCGCCGACATCGTCGGGGTCATCGACAGCCTGGCCTTCCAGACCAACATCCTGGCGCTCAACGCCGCCGTCGAGGCGGCCCGTGCCGGGGAGCAGGGGCGCGGCTTCGCGGTCGTGGCGGGCGAGGTCCGAGCGTTGGCACAGCGTAGCGCCAGTGCCGCCAAGGAGATCCGCGACCTGATCGGCGCGAGTGTCGAGAAGGTCGAGGCCGGCAGCAAGCTGGTCGACGATGCCGGTCGGGCCATGCACGACATCGTCGCGCAGGTCAATCGCGTCTCGGATCTCAACGGCGAGATCAGTTCTGCGACCCGTGAGCAGACCCAGGGCATCGCGCAGGTCAGCCAGGCTGTCGCACATCTCGACCAGATCACGCAGCAGAACGCCGCGCTCGTCGAGCAGAGCGCCGCGGCATCGCAGAGTCTCAAGCAACAAGCGGAGCGACTGGTTGAGGCGGTCAGCGTGTTCAGGTAGCCGACTGCTTGAGTTAAGGCTTGTGCGACACCTGCCCATGCGCGCAGGCGTTGGCACGGCCTCGCTGACTGCGGGCAGCTGTTGCATAAGCCTCGAGGAAGGAAACCGCGGCGCGTGCCGCGGTGGCTGGCGTGGCTATGGCGATTGCAGGCGCGCAGCGGTGGCGTGTGGGCGTGCTCGAGAGTTGCGTGAGCGCGCTGCGACGAGTCGAGCAGCGGAGATGGTGCGCAGAATGCGTTCGACGCGCAGTCGTACAGCCGGGCATTCGAGGAGGAGGCGCGCCCAGGTGCTTGGGATCGCCGCCGATGGTCAACAGAGTCTTAGCGGCGATGTCAAACAGCAGTCGGTCTCAGGTCGACGGCGGTTAAGGCTGATCTGCGACGGTCAGCAGCCAAGGCCAGAATGGTCGCTGCTGCCATCACTTGTCGTTCAATGACCGAGACCCCAGTCGACCGCTGCAGCTCCGAGACCGGTCTTTCGATCCGATCGGTGTATGCGTCCGGCCGAGTCATCTTGATCGGCGCGAAGCGATCCCCACAGCCCGTCCGATCCAGTGATGGGCGGAAGCCGGACCTGCCGAAAGCGACTCCAATGAGAGAGCCGGCAACCTAGCAATCCAGTTCGTGCTACCCAGCAGCGGGCGGCCCATGCCATGGATCTTCCGTGACGAGGCAGGCAAGGAGATTGATTTCAGTTTCCGCAGCCGAGTACGGATCCTCGAAGACGTGCTTGGCGGGATCAACTTGGCCGGGGCCGGCGGGGGACTTTTCCAGATCTACCACTTCATCGCCGCACCGGCAGGTGCGCGCGGCGAGCTGGTGGAAGTTCTGCAGCTCTTCGGAGGGCGGACCCGGCCTTTCTCGATCCTGTATCCGCAGAACCGGCACCTGTCGGCGCGGGTGCGTGCCTTTGTCGACTTCCTGACCCAGGGCGCCCTCAATACTGGCCGACTTCGATAGGAGTCTCTTGCTCGATGAAACGCAGCCGCCCCTCCCACTGGGCAAGCCAGGCGTGACGCTGGGCATCGTCGGCGCGGACGGGCCCATAGACCACCTGCGGCATAAGTACGGAGAAGCCAGTGAATTCCAGCATGCCACGTTGCATGGGGCGCAGCATGGCCTCGAGGTCGCCGTTGAAGCCGCCCTGCTGGTATGCCGCCTCGGGACCACCGGTCGTCAGCGAGAGCAAGGCGCGCTTGCCCTTGAATCTGCCGGTCTCGTAGATGTGCCCATTGCCATACACGCGGCCCATGGCGAACACGCGATCCACCCAGCCTTTGAGGATGGCCGGCATGCCGAACCACCACAGCGGAAACTGCCAGATCATCAGGTCCGCAGCCTCGATCTTGGCGATCTCGGCCTCCACGTCCAGTGCGAAGCCGTGCACTTCGCTCGCCAGCATTTCTTCGGCTTGGAGCTTGAGGTAGCCGGCCTCCTTCACGCTCACGAAGTTGCGTCGACTCGAGACCGGATCGAAGCCCATGCGGTAGAGATCGCTCGTGACCACTTGATGGCCATTGGCCTCTAGGGCCGACCGCGCAGTGCCGAACATGGCGCCATTGAAGCTTTGCGGCTCAGGATGGGCAAGGACAAGGAGGACGTTCATGGAGGACCTCACAGGGGCATCCGAGCGCCGCCATCGATGTCCAGCAACACGCCGGTGGCAAAGCTGTTGGAAATGAGCATCTCGACGGCCTGAGCGATGTCGTCCGGCAATCCCGTGCGGCCCACGGGCAGACCCTTGGCCGCGCCAGCGAACATGCCGGACTTGGCTTCCGCCGGCAGGCCGTCGTAGGCCGGCGTATCCACCAAACCCGGGGACACGACATTCACGCGTAGCGGCGCGAGCTCCTTGGCCAGCGTCTGTGCCATCTGGGTGATGCCGCCGTTCACGGCCGCCAGGCCGGCGGTGCCGACCATCGCGACACGCGACGCTGCACCGGTCATGAAGATCACCGAACCGTCTTTGCGCAAGATGGGCAGGGCCGCCTGAAGACTCTGCCAGTAGCCGAGCAGCTTGGTGTTAAGCGCGTTGCGCACGGCGTCGACTGGCAACTGCGCGAAGGGCCCCCAGGCCGCGGGGCCGGCGGCCGCCAGAACGAGGTGGTCCAGGCGCCCGATTCGGCCCATCAGCGCTTGAAGCGAGCTCGGATCGGTGAAATCCGCGGCGACGCCGACGGCCTTGCGATCTAGCGCTGCGACCGCAGTTTCCAGCTTCGCTTCGTCGCGACCCGTGATGAAGACCTCGGCGCCGGTCTCCACGAGGCGCTTGGCGGTGGCGAAGCCCATGCCGCTGCTGCCGCCGATGATCAGGATGCGTTGGTGACTGACGGACATTTTTTGACTCCAGTGACGTTGTTTCAAGGAACCAGCGAACTCTACGGACGCGCCATCAATCCGTAAAATGGATTGCGTTTATTCATTGAATCCAAATACGTTATGGACAACCTGCGCTCGCGCATGGATCTAAACCTCCTGGTGTCCTTGGACGTGCTGCTGGCCGAATGCCATGTCACGCGCGCGGCGGCGCGGCTGGGCTTGTCTCAGCCGGCCTTGTCGGCACAGCTGAGGCAATTGCGCGAAGCGCTGGGCGACGCGCTGCTCGTACCCGGTCCCAAGGGAATGACGCCCACGGCACGGGCACTGGCCCTCAAGGCCCCGTTGCGAGAACTGCTGGCCGGCTTCCACGCACTGACCAGCGCCGGGCAGCCCTTTGATCCAGGCACATCGCAGCAGGTCTTTCGAGTTGCTGCGACGGACTCCATCCATAGCAGCGTGACCACGCCGTTGGCGGCGCGGTTGGCCGTCCTGGCGCCCGGTTGCCGGCTAGCAATGCAGCGCAGTGACCTTCAAACGCTGCCGGAGCAGTTGGCCAGCGGCGAGTTGGACATCGCCCTCCTCACTCCGCAGTCCACGCCCACTGCCCTGCATGCCAGAAAACTCTACGACGAAGACTTTCTGTGCGTGATGCGGCAAGGGCACCCTGCTGCGGTCGGGCCTTTGGACCTGGACACGTACTGCGCGCTGTCTCATGTACTGGTCTCGCCTAGCGGTGGTGGCTTCGTCGGGGCGGTCGACGCGGCACTGGATGCGCTTGGGCGGAGCCGTCAGGTTCAGATTTCCGTCAACAGCTTTCTGCTCGTACCGAGCCTGGTCGATGCCACCGATCTGATCGCCACCGTTCCGGCGCGGCTGGCCCGGCATTGGGCCGGACAACTCGCGGTGGTGTCGGTGCCCGTGGAGGTGCCGGGGTTTTCCGTTTCGATGGCCTGGCATCCTCGGTCGCATGCCGATGCGGCACAGGCCTGGCTACGCGAGACGCTGCGCAATGCGTTGAGTGGTTGACTGAGTGCAACTCTGGCGGATTCAACCGGCCGCAGATCGATGGCGACTTAGGCTGATCCCTTCGAATGCTCATCAGCGATCACGCCTTCCTCACGAACTCCGACTTCAAGCCCATCGCCCCGATCCCATCGATCTTGCAGTCGATGTCGTGGTCGCCGTCGGTCAGGCGGATGTTTTTGACCTTGGTGCCGACCTTGACGACCAGGGATGAGCCCTTGATCTTCAGATCCTTGACGACGGTCACCGTGTCACCGTCCTGGAGAACGTTACCCACCGCGTCTTTAATGACGCGCGCCTCCTCGGGGGCACCGAGTCCCGGCGCATCGGCAGACCATTCGTAGCCGCACTCCGGGCAGATCAGCTGGGTGCCCTCTTCATAGGTATAGGCGGATTGGCACTTGGAGCAGGCAGGCAAGGTGGTCATGTCGGTGTCGCGGTCGGGAGCAGAGGAAAAGGGTCGCGCACGCTTGCGCAAACCATCAAGGCCGGTTCTCGTCGATGCCGCTGGGCACAAAGCTCGCGCCATGAGCTGCGAGGTATTCGCGTATCAGGCGGCGAACAACCTGCGACGGTGTGACGTCCTGCTTGGCACAAAGCGCCTCGAGCGCCTTCTTCTTGGCAGGGTCGATCAAGACCGTCAATCGCGCTGTCTTCTGTTCCATGACACCTGCCGCTCCGGCGTTGATATGTGCATGAGATTATAATAGCAATCAAATTTGGGACAATCTTGATTGAACGCGTGTACCCGTGTGAGAACCGTGTGGCAATCCAAGGAGGCGACGACGCCTCCCGATCCGGAAGCACGGGGTCATTGATGGGCTAGGCCTATTTCAGGGCCCTCACGCACCGTCCATGGAGTGGTCTCCGATCAACCGACCTGAATCAACATGCCCGAAAGCGCCGATATCCACGACCACGTCAAGCCCTTCGTCTACGAGACGCTGCACAGCAAGTCGCTTCATTTCACGATTTCGCAAATTCAGAGCCGCATGCAGACCCAGCGGCCAGACGCACTCGATCTGGACTACACGCGGACCATGATGGCCGTGCTGCTGTTCAACAGCAAACCGAGGAACTTGGCCATGATTGGCCTCGGGGGCGGTTCGCTGGCCAAGTTCTGTCATCGGCATCTGCCCGATACCCGAATCAAGGTCGTGGAGATCAACCCGCACGTGATTGCCCTGCGTGATGAGTTCGGCATACCGTGCGACGACCAGCGGTTCAAGGTCCGGCGTGGAGACGGCGCCGTGTATGTGCAGGGGGCGCCCTACCCGGTCGATGTGCTGATGGTGGACGGTTTCGACTACGAAGGTCAACCACCTGCGCTGTGCTCGCAGCGCTTCTACGACGATTGCTACGACACGTTGCAGCCCAACGGCATCTTGGTCGTCAATCTTCATGCGTGGCACGATAGCTACGAGGTCTTCGTCGACAGAATCAATCGCAGCTTCGAAAACGAAGTGCTGGTTGTCCCCGGCGCCGATTGCAGCAACAACATTGTGTTTGCATGCAAAGGCACGCTCTTACCTCTTTTCGACCCGTCGATCGTGCGCAAGCGCCTGCAATTCGATCAACAGACATGGGATGAGCTGAGGCCTGAATTCTTCCGGGTTGCATCCGCGCTGATGAAGCGGACCGAGAACAGGGCACGCGCAAGCTCCGTCAACGGCGGCAGCACATCAAGGTAAGGGACCGTGCCGAGCGAGCCCCCCACCAAAGACCAGCACATTAGCGGGCCCGACGTGGGCAAAGAGTCCGATCGTGCACGGCACTGACTCAGCTGCGTAGATTGGCACCTTCAGATCGTCCAGTTCAAAGCTCACGCCGTCTACCGCGACGGCGCCGAAGACGTGCTCTGCTGCATGGGCTCGGAATGAAGGTGCGCCGGCATCGGCATGCCGGCATCAATGCTCCTTCAGATTGATGCCGAACGATGGTTCGTATTGGGGTCGTCTCGGCTTCGGCACGTATAACCTGATGCGCCATGAAGCGCTATGCTCGGCAACTGAGCCACGAGCAACCGCCGCCTCGCCGAAATGCTGGCCTTGTGCACTCCCATGATCTGGCTGCTGTCCAGGCGGCGGCAGTTCATCGTGCGCGTCCATCACTGCGGTCCGCCTGATTCCCTGTCCCGATTGCCCCCAGCCATCGACTCAAGGATTCAGCAATGCTTGCGCATCACCGCTTCTCTCCGCGCCTCACCGTGGCCCTGCGTGGCTACGACCGCCAGCGCTTCCTGACCGATATCGGAGCAGGCCTGACCGTCGGCGTTGTCGCGCTACCGCTCGCGATGGCGTTCGCCATCGCTTCCGGCGTCAAGCCTGAACAAGGCATCTTCACCGCCATCGTCGCGGGCTTCTTAATCTCGGCGCTTGGAGGCTCAAGCGTGCAGATCGGAGGACCTGCCGGGGCGTTCATTGTTGTCGTATACGGAATTGTTCAGCGCTACGGCGTGGCCAACCTGATGATCTCCCTCCACCATGTTGGCTGGCGCAGTGCTGTTTGCCATGGGCTGGCTGCGCCTGGGAATGCTGGTACGCCAGATCCCGGTGTCAATAGTCGCAGGCTTCACGAACGGCATCGCAGTGCTCATCGCGCTGTCGCAAGTGCGTGATTTCCTCGGCCTACAGATTCCGGCCCTGCCGGCAGAAGTCTTCGCCCAGATTGAAGTCATCGCGAGCCATATTGCGCAATCGAATGTTGAAGCACTGATGCTGGCCATTGCCTGTGTCGTTGGGCTCGCGACCTGGTCCGCGCTCACCTCAGCTAGGAAATTCTCGGATGAGCAGGCTCGCGTTGGCTCGTGGCTGAAGCTGGCCATTTGCATTCCCGGGCCGATCGTGGCCTTGATCACGCTGTCGGCGGCGGCGACCTTGCTCGATTTGCGTGTTGAGACTATCGGCAGCCGCTTCGGCGGGATTCCTCAGGCGATGCCTAGGATGGAGATCCCATCGTTCAGCTGGAGCGGCATTCAGCATCTCTTCGCTCCGACTCTCACAATCGCACTACTGGGTGCAGTCGAGTCACTTCTATGCGCCCGAGTAGCGGACGAAGTCGCACAGATCAAGCGCCATGACCCCAACCAGGAGCTGATGGCCCAAGGGATTGCCAACTTCGCCTCGCCGCTGTTTGGCGGGATCCCTGCCACAGGTACGATTGCTCGCACGATGGCCAATATCCGCGCCGGCGCGACCAGCCCCATCGCTGGAATCGTTCATGCCGCGACGCTGTTGGCAATCATGCTAGTGGCTGCACCACTAGCGGCGCACGTTCCACTCGCCGTCCTCGCGGGCATCCTTTTGTTCATTGCCTGGAACATGTTAGATCTGCGCGAATTCACACATCTGCGGCGGCGTGGTACCGAATATCAAGCAAAGTTTCTGAGCACCTTCATCCTGACGATTGTGTTGGACCTGACCGTTGCCGTCGAGGTTGGCCTTGCCTTGGCTTGCCTGCTGTTTGTTTATCGGATGGGAAAACTGTTTGTGGTTGAGCGCGACGATTCGGTCGTCGCGCCGCAGGGGGTGCTTGTTTACCGGCTGTTCGGCTCATTGTTTTTCGGCGCTGCGGGGAAGATCGAGGCCCTGGGTGACGAGTTGCCGGACGGGGTACGCTGCCTGATCCTGGAATCACATCACCTTGCTTCCATTGACAGTTCTGGCCTAAGCGCAATTGAGGCGCTCAGGCGCGACCTGGAACGCCGGGGCGTGCGGCTGATCGTCTGTGGGCTTCACCGGCAGCCGCTCACCGAGCT
>JAFAKZ010000528.1 GCA_019234745.1 Burkholderiales bacterium | reverse complement strand
CTGGGCCGGTGAGGATTTTCGATTGTATAGGATTCGTGCGCACCTTGGATGTGCGCTGCAATCAATCGCAGACGCTAAAGCAGGAAGCGTGCCACGAACAGATTCCTTGCGATTCAGGCAATTAGCAAACTACACCCTCGCACCGCCGCTTCATTATGGTGCACCAGATTCATGAATGCACCATTTCAGTGCCGCAACATGCATTGGCCCACGGATAAGCGCGAAGATTACCTCCGACCCACGGCGGCGTATATTTGCCATAATCCAGGAAGCCTCTGGGATATACGTTGGAGTACCATCATGAGCCAAGCCAAAATCATGCTGCAAAAAGCGCGTGAACGCGCGCAACAGCTGGGCCTGCCCTATTCGGGCGCCCTTACCCCGGATGAAGCGCACCAGCTCCTGGGCGCCCTGCCCGAGGCGAAGCTGGTGGACGTGCGCACGAATGCCGAGTGGCAATTCGTCGGCACGGCGCCCGACTCCGTCAAGATCGAATGGAAGAGCTGGCCCGGCATGGCGCCGAACCCGCACTTCCTCGACCAGCTGCGCCACCAGGTGGACAGCGAAGCCATCCTGCTCTTCATATGCCGCACCGGTGGGCGCTCGCACGAAGCTGCGGCACTGGCGGCCGAAAACGGCTTCGCCGAGTGCTACAACGTGCTGGAAGGCTTCGAGGGCGACCGTGACGGCGCCGGCCAGCGTGGCCGGTCGAACGGCTGGAAGGGTCGCGGCCTGCCCTGGTCACAGGGCTGACTCCCGATGCGCCTGATAACCGTCGTTGCAATCCTAGCGCTCGCCGGCCTGGGCTGGTGGCAGCGTGACGCCATCAAGACCACATTCCCCCAGCTGTTCGCCCAGCCGCCCACCAAGTCGGCCGACACCGTCTACCAATGGCGCGATGCGAATGGCCAGGTGCATTTCAGCAATGACAAGCCGCCAGCTAACGCCAAGGTCGTCAAGCTCCAGCCCTTGCAGACAATGCCGGGCATGAGCAAGCAGGAAATCGAGGCGATCAACAAGCGCACGTCGACCGCCAAGCAAGGCACGGACGCGAACAACCAACCGCCCGCCACGTGTGACCAGGAAGACGCGATGGAACAAGCGAAGTGCATCCAGGCGCAGACGGCCGTACGCAACGTCGCCATCGACCGCATGGAAAAGATGGCGAACGGCCAGAAGCCCTAACCCGCAGTCCCCCTGACAACAACTCCACCATGACCGACCGCTACGCCGTCATCGGCAACCCCGTTGCCCACAGCCTCTCGCCCGCCATCCACCAGGCATTTGCCCGACAGACGGAGCAGCGCCTGCGCTACGACACGATCGAGGCGCCGTTGGACGGCTTTATCGAATCCGTGGCCGACTTCTTTGCCATGGGCGGCGCCGGCTGCAATGTGACCGTCCCATTCAAGGAAGAGGCGGCGCGCTTTGCCAATATCCTGACGGAGCGGGCGGAGCTGGCCGGCGCGGTCAATACGCTGTGGCTGGACGACGAAGGCGTGTGTGGCGACAACACGGATGGCGTTGGCCTGGTGCGCGACCTGGCGCGCCATATCAGCTTACGCGGGCGGCGCGTCGTCTTACTGGGCGCGGGCGGCGCGGCGCGCGGCGTCATCGCTCCCCTGCTGGATGAGGCGCCGGCCAGCCTGGTGATTGCCAACCGTTCACCCGACAAGGCGGCGCAGCTGGCCGAGCACTTCCGCGAACTCGGCCCCGTCTCGGCCACGGCCTTTGACAAGCTGAGCGAAGCAGCCGACCTGGTTATCAATGCCACCAGCGCCAGCCTGGCAGGCGCAAGCCTGCCGCTACCTGCCGCCCTGTGGACAGACCGCACCGTGGCTTATGACATGATGTATGGCAAGGGCGATACACCCTTCCTGGCACAGGCGCGTGCAGGCGGCGCCGTACCGTGCATCGACGGACTGGGCATGCTGGTAGAACAGGCGGCGGAAGCCTTCTTCCTGTGGCGCGGCGTGCGGCCGGAGACGGCGAGCGTATTGGCGGATCTACGCGCCCTACTGGCGCAAGGCTAGCGACAAATCAAGCGGCGTCGGAT